>JAGHVC010000030.1 GCA_018064505.1 Candidatus Minthosoma caballi
CATATCGAGTTCTATTTTTATCTATTTTTAATATCTTTAATATTTTTTCTTTAACTAAGTCTTTTCGCAAAGAAAAGGCGTCAAAATAACAAGTCTTTATACGCATTTTTAATTCTGAAAAAAGCTTATGTAAAGGAAAAATATTAAAGATATTAAAGATAGGTAAAAATAAGTCTTTGTATTATCAGTCAAATTATACAACAGAGCCTAATCAATAAAGAGGCACATTGATGTCGAACACAGATTCGGCATCCTTCAAGCGAGGATGGTGGGCATCTTTCTCAGAAAGAATGCGGCCCTCGGCTGGAACCTGCCAATCGATGCCAAGATCAGGGTCGTCCCATGCTATGGCTCCCTCTGACTGAGGTGCATAGTAGTTGTCGCACTTGTACTGGAATACGGCTTCGTCGCTGAGCACTGCAAAGCCATGTGCAAAGCCGCGTGGCACAAAGAACTGACGATGATTGTCCTCGGTGAGAAGCACGGCTACATGCTTGCCGTAGGTTGGCGAGCCCTTGCGGATATCGACAGCAACATCAAGCACAGAGCCTTTCACCACACGCACAAGCTTTGACTGTGTGAATGGCGGTTTCTGGAAATGCAAGCCTCGCACTACTCCTGCTACCGACTTGCTTTCGTTGTCCTGAACGAATGTTGTCTTGCAAACTTTCTCTTCAAATTCTTTCTGTGAGAATGACTCGAAAAAATAGCCACGAGCATCACCAAAGAGGCGGGGCTCAATGATCTTTACTCCTTCGATTTCTGTGTCAATTACATTTATCATATTACTATTCCTGTTAATATTTTGTGCAAAGTTAAAATTTTTTTCTTACATTTGCACAAAATATAATGAAAACGATAAGTACTCATGCCAAACAAGGTTGTAATTTCGACAAACATCAGCAACACCCTCACTGCTGCAGTGGAAGAGGTGAAACACGACAAGCTTTTTCTCTTGATGGACAAGACTACGCAGAAGCTCTGTCTCCCATTGGTAAAAGATATTGAATGCATGAAGAATGCCAAGCACATAGTGATTGGCGCCACTGACACGCATAAGACTCTTGAGACTCTCGCTCATGTATGGACAGAGATGGGCAATGGCGGCGGCACTCGTCACTCCCTCATGGTGAACCTGGGTGGCGGCATGGTGACTGACCTTGGAGGCTTTGCTGCCAGCACTTTTAAGCGCGGCATTAAATACATCAACATCCCTACTACTCTGCTGTCGATGGTGGATGCATCAGTGGGCGGAAAAACTGGCATCAATTTCAACGGATTGAAGAACGAAATCGGTGTATTCAATTCGCCAGAGACGGTGATTCTCGACACTGAGTTTCTGAAGACTCTCGACCATGAGAACATCTGCTCGGGATATGCAGAAATGCTGAAACACGGATTGATTAGCAACAGCGAAAACTATGCCGAACTGCTCAACTTCGACCTCAGCAATGTGGACTACAAGCACTTGGGAGATATGGTGGGAAAGAGCGTCGCTATCAAGGAGCGCGTGGTGCTGGAAGACCCATTTGAGCATGGAATACGCAAAGCTCTCAACCTTGGGCACACTGCTGGACATGCTTTTGAGAGCTGGGCATTGTCGCGCAAGCCATACTTGCATGGATATGCTGTGGCATGGGGATTGATTTGCGAACTGTATCTGAGCGTTGCAAAGACAGGATTCCCTACTGAGCAGATGCGTCAAACAGTGAGATTCATCAAGGAGAACTATGGTGAACTGCCTATCTCATGCGATGACTATCCTGAGCTGTTTGAATATATGACTCACGACAAGAAGAATACTGCTGGCATTATCAACTTCACTCTGCTTGGCGGCATTGGTGACATACGAATCAACCAAACTGCTAATCAGAAGGAAATCTACGAAATGCTTGATTTCTTCCGTGAGGGGAATTGATAGTGCGTGCCGAATGTGCTGCAATAAGGATATTTATTTTGCTCCTCTTCAGGGATACACTGAAGACTGCTACCGACGAATACACCATCAGCTATGCGGTGGGGTGAAGGGATATTTCACGCCTTTTGTCAGAATGGAGCATGGTCAAACTCGCAGCAAAGACATGCGAGATATTCGCCATGACTTCAACGAGGGAGTGCCTGTAACGCCTCAGATTATTGCTTCTTCTGCTAACGAATTGAGAAAACTCACCGACAGGGTGCTGGAGGAGGGATACTCTGCTATCGACATAAACATGGGATGCCCGTTCCCGCTGCAAACAAGACACGGACGAGGTGCGGGATTGCTGCCCCACCCTGATGTTGTGGAGCAAGTGTGCAATGCGATGAGCGAATATACGCAGGTGGAGTTCTCTGTGAAGATGAGATTGGGGCTTTCTGCCAATGACGAATGGAAGGATGTGCTCCCTATCCTAAACGATATCGAACTGAAACACATCACTTTGCATCCTCGCATCGGAGAACAGCAGTACAATGGAACTACGGACGAGGATTCTTTCGGAGAGTTTCTCTCTGCTTGCAAACACAAGGTAATATATAATGGTGATTTATGCAGTATTAAAGATATTGATCGCATAATCGCCAAATTCCCATCGATAGAGGGTGTGATGCTCGGACGAGGATTGCTTGCTCGTCCTACTCTTGCCTACGAATATGCTAATGGCATCAATCTCAGCGACGATGATGTTATTTCGCGCATGAAATCCATGCACTCAATGCTCCATGAACAGTATTCGCGCATCATACCTGCTGAAGCGGCTATTCTCTCAAAGCTAAGAACATTCTGGGACTATGCTGAGCCAACCATTGGCAGAAAAGCGTGGAAGAAACTGAAAAAGGCAGGCAACATGCGCAACTACATGATTGCTGTCAATGAACTGTAGAGGCGAAGTGCTGATGATGCTATAAGATTAAATAATGTTAATGCGTTTGTCTTTTTTCTGTTAAAGACTTATCTTTGCATTAAGAAAAAAGATTCTACAGAAACCTCGTCATCGCATAACGCTTTGTTCGCAAAGAACAGCTCGGCGTAGCCAATTGATGTAAAATTTGCGCTTTGCGCGAAAAAGAAAAACCCATAAAAACACTTATCAACCCATAAAAACCATAATGTTTTTCAAGGTTTTTAGAAGGTTTTTCGAGGTTTTTCCTTTCAGCACGAAGTGCAAAAAAAGATCTCACACGATTGCCCGTAATACAAAAAAATGATTCGAATACTAACATTATAAATAAAACTAACATTATTATGGCAAAAGAATTGAAAGGCTCAAAGACAGAAGCTAATCTTTGGGCAGCATTTGCAGGTGAGTCACAGGCTCGCAACAAGTACACTTACTATGCATCGAAAGCAAAGAAGGATGGTTATCAGCAGATTGCAGAAATGTTTGAAGAAACTGCTGCTCAGGAGAAAGAGCATGCAAAGATGTGGTTCAAGCTCGTGCATGGCATTGCTGACACTGCTGCAAACTTGAAGGATGCTGCTGCAGGTGAAGAGGACGAATGGACAGACATGTACCCAAGAATGGCAAAGGAAGCTCGCGAAGAAGGCTTTGAAGACATTGCTGCTCTCTTTGAAGGCGTTGCTGCAATCGAGAAGGCTCACATGGAACGCTACAAGAAGCTTCTTGCTAACATCGAGAATGGCATCGTGTTCTCTCGCGACGGTGACTGCGTATGGCAGTGCCGCAACTGCGGACACATCCACATCGGCAAGGAAGCTCCAGAGGAATGCCCTGTGTGCAATCACCCTAAGGCTTATTTCCAGATTAAGTCGGAGAATTATTAAACGATAGCTTATAGAAGTTAAAGAAGTTAGAGACGAATGTTATGCTGAACGCATCCTCTGGTATCGTCTTTAACTCCCCAAGCGACGAAGGAGCTAACTTCTTTAACTCCTTTAACTTCTAAAAATCAAACTACACTTGAATAACAAAAACAAGCGAGCCCCATGTGACTCGCTTGTTTTTGTTATTTTGTTAATTTGTTATTTTCTCATTTTCTAATTTTCTCATTTTGTTATTTTGCTACTTTTACTTCACAATAACAAAACCACCACCGCTCTTTGCCATTGTTACAGTGACAGCAGCAGGGTTGCTAATCTTCACATTGCTTTTCTGTGGCTCACGATCCTTGAGGTTGTCGCTATAAAGAGTTGCAGCATCACCCTTTGAAAGCATTGGGAGGCTCAACTTGAGCTTGAGGTCAGCACCAGTCGCGTTGTTGCCTGCAATGTACCACTTGTCGCCATGACGACGAGCAACTATAACATACTTTCCAGGATAGCCATCGATGAAGACTGTCTCGTCCCATGTGGTTGGCACTTCCTTCAAGAAGTCCATGCTGACCTTTGGAGCAGGAGCGCCTTCAGCATTGTAGTCAATCTTCTGTGTGCCATCATCGCCAAGGTTCTCAGGGGTGATGGCGAAGTTCTGGATTGGGTTCTGGAAGAGAACGCAAGTAGCGAGCTCATGCACATCTGTTGTGCGACGAGTATTGCCCCCCTTGTTGCCACGGTTGATGTGACGATTCATGAAGCAGCCACCAAACTCCATGCAACCAATAGCGTTGCGAATGAATGGATGTGTTGCTGTGTCTTTTGCCTCTTTATCGGCAGCACCTTGACTGAAGTATATATTCTCGGAAGCGAGAACTGCCTCAGAACCAACATAGTTAGGGTACATGCGCTCCCAGCCGCGAGGAATGGTGCAACCATGGAAGATGACCATGAGACCGTATTCGTTAGCATCGGAAAGAATGGACTCATAGAGACGAATCGTCTCCTGCTTGTCGCCACCGAAGAAATCGACTTTGATTCCCTTGACTCCAAGCTTCTGCATCCACTTCATCACCTTCTTGCGCTCGATAGGGTTGTCCATCTTGTTGATAGGTCCCTGCTCGATGTCGTTCCAGTAACCGCTTGAGCTCCACCAAAGGAAAACATCAACACCCATGCCCTGCACGGTCTTGACAAATTTCTCCATGTTGTCATAGCCGATGTTGTTGTCCCACCAGTTGTCGATGAGCATGTACTCATATCCCATTGACTTAGAGAGCTTAGCGTACTCCATGAGATCCTTAGTGTTGATAGAGTTGTCCTGCCATACAATCCATGACCAAGAGCCCTTGCCAAACTTATAGTTTGTAGAGGCATCAAACTTCTGTTCTACGAAATCCCAAGGAACAGTTGTCTCAACGATTGGCTTGAGCGATGTGCCAACGGTGATTGTACGGAATGGCGTTGCACCTGGAAGCTTCATTGCTGGTTCGATAGTGCCATTGCCTCCATTCTCTTCTGGCATTGGGAACTCAAGGGTATAGAGACCATCGCCCTTCATGTCGGAAAGACGGCTACCACAGTAGCGGCTGTCAACATCTGTCTCAGAAATAAGCACCCAGCCGTCCTTGTCATTCTTGTCAGCTGCATTGACATGGAAAAGACCTGGGAAGGTGTAGCCATGTCCATACTGGCTCTTTGTTGACATTGGCTCGTCATACTTATATTCCTCTTCATAAGAAGGCTTTGTGCCCTTCCAGCCTATCATGGCATGACTCTGAGGAGTGAGGAATGTTGTTGTCTGGCTCGGAAAATCGAAGCCTGTTGCTTCCTTCATTATGCGGATTGAGAACTTCTTGCCATTCTGTCTGCTTTCCTGATTAGGAATTGTGTAGCGGAAAGCAATATCGTTGTTCTTCACAAAGAACTGAACAGCAAACTTATGTCCATCCTTGTTCTTGAGGTTGATTGTCAATTCGTTCCACTCAGCATCAATCTTGCTGTACTTAGAGCGATTGAGAGTGTAGCTTGTCTTCTTCAAGGCAGGAGTTCCTACCTTGTCGATAGCGATGTTCTGAGTATAATCGCCATTGTCTGCAACAAAGCCAAGCGGACTGTAGTCAAGCATCTGCTTGCCATCATACAACACCTCATACATCGGCTTCGTGTTCTTTAGGTCAAAGTTTACCTTGAGTTTTCCATCTGGACTGCTTACCGTTGCCTGCTGAGCACTCATGCCAGCAGAGGCAAGTAACATTCCAATAAATAATAGCTTCTTCATATTGTTAGGTTTTAGTTATTTAGTAACATGAAAGAAATAACTTATAACATTTTCAACTCAGAGTTCTCAGAGGACTCAGAGTTTTAAAACTTTGTAAGTTTTTTTGTGTGATTATTTAATCAGCTCTTCTCTCCATGCTTCAAAAGCCTTCTTCGTAATCTCTATTGCTTCTTCCATAGAGCATTCCAGCGTTCCTCCTGAAGCATTTTTATGACCACCTCCATTGAAGAACTGAGCACAAATCTCATTGCATGGCAAGTCATCGACCGAACGAGCCGACACACGAATCACTGGTTTCTCAGTGTCTTCACGCAAAGATATGCTGAGCTTATGTCCCTTTATCTGAAGAGGCATGTTTACTATACCTTCCATATCGCCTTTCAGATAATTGAACTGAGCCAATTCCTCTTTTGTCATCGTAAAGAATGATGCATGCAAATCGGGGAACACTTGCAGTTTTTCATAAAGAACATAACCAACTAATCGCAATCTGTCTGGAGAGAAGTTGTTGTTTATGCGTCTATTTATCAAATCCTTGTCAATGCCCTTTCTCAGCAATTCGCTGATAATAACAAACACATCGGGTTCATTGCTGTTGAAAGAGAAGCCTCCTGTGTCGGTAAACATTCCAGCATACAAATCCTCTGCCCCTGCAAAAGTAAGCTGATCTACACCTCCGATGGCATCGAGCACTCTGAACACCAACTCACATGTGCTGCTTGCTTCAGGGCGAGAAATGACGAAATCAAATGGAGATTTATTAGGATTCAAATGGTGGTCAATCAATATCTTCTTTGCCTTCGCTTTGCTGATTGGCAAAGCCAGCTCGTCAATTCTCGACATTTCGTTGAAGTCGAGACAGCAAATCAAATCTGCCATGTTGATGATATTGTATGAAAGAGTCTTCTGCCTTTCAAATAGCACTACCTTGTCTGCATCTTTCATCCAATGCAGAAAATCGGGAAAATAGTTGGGCACAATGACCGTGACATTCTTTCCTTTTCGCTTCAGATATTCATACAATCCCAAGCATGAGCCAATAGCATCGCCATCGGGTGAAGTGTGTGCAGTGACTACCACATTCTTGCAAGAGTCAAAGTACTTTTTGATTGCCGCTGCCTCTTGCGAATTTATTTTCTGTTTTAGCATAATCTCAAATTTAGTAACAAGACTGATTGAGTAATAAAAGTCACATATCATTTACAAAGTTAAAAAGAAAATACAAACAATGCCGACAAAACGGCTTTTTTTATCGATTTAACATTGATTTTTCAATCATTTTGCGTAAGTTTGCATAAAGATTTTAAGTATCAATGGAACAAAACGAACAAACAACAGAGCAGATGACAGAACAGAATGTGCAACAAAAAAAGAGTTACACAGGAGTAATCATACTTGGAATAGTTGTGCTAATTCTTGCTTTAGGCGCTGGATGGCTTGCATACATGCTCATTGAGCAGCAGAAAGAAAACGAAGATTTGCAGGAGTTGGCAGAGCTCGACAAGGCTGAGATGGAAGACCAGTACAGACAGTTTGACATGCAATATGGCGAGCTGCAAAGCAAGCTGAGCAATGACTCACTGATTGCACAGATAGAAGATGAGCGCCGCAGAACTCAGCAGCTGCTTGAAGAGCTTGAAAACACTAAAGCTACTGATGCTGCAGAAATCAAGCGACTCAAGGCTGAGATTGCATCGCTCCGCAAGGTTCTCCAGCACTATGTGATGCAGGTTGACTCACTCAACCGCCTTAATCAATCGCTCACAGAGGAGAACACTCAGATTAAGGCACAGGTTGCAGAAGCAAACACTCAAATCACTAACCTTTCAAGTGAACGAAACCAGCTTCGCGACAAAGTGGATATTGCTGCTCAACTTGATGCTACTGGATTCTGGGTTTCAACAAAGAACAAGAAAGGCAAGGACACGCAGAAGGTGAAAGATGTGAAGAAGATTTCGTTCGGATTCACTATCGTGAAGAATGTCACCGCATCCAACGGACAGCGCACCGTTTATGCCCGCATTCTCAAGCCAGACAATAGTGTGTTTGGGCAAAAAGGCCGATTCGATTATGAAAACACTTCGCTTGAATACTCAGAGAAGAAATATATTGAATATACTGGTGAAGAGATGAAAATCACCATGTACAGCGATATTGAGGAATACCTTGAAGCTGGCACATACAAGCTTTACATCTTCTGTGACAAGCAGATGATTGGCCAAACAAGCTTCTCGCTCAAATAAATAATCTAAATCTAAAAACACTCGAAATCACAAGAATATGATAGTTTCTCCTTCACTTCTTTCTGCTAACTTCGCAGATCTGAAGACAGACATAGAAATGATCAACCGCAGTCAAGCAGAGTGGCTGCACTTAGACATTATGGATGGCGTTTTCGTGCCAAACATCAGTTTCGGCTTTCCGGTGCTTCAGGCAGTAGCCAAGCACTGCACGAAAAAGCTTGATGTGCATCTCATGATTGTTGAGCCAGGAAAGTTCATCAATGAGGTAAAAGCTCTCGGAGCTTACATGATGAATGTGCACTACGAAGCATGCCCACACCTTCACCGCACTATTCAGCAGATACACGAAGCTGGCATGCAAGCTGGCGTGACACTCAATCCACACACTCCTGTTTATGTGCTCGAAGACATCATTCAAGATGTTGACATGGTACTCCTCATGACTGTGAACCCAGGCTTTGGCGGCCAGAAGTTCATTGAACATTCCATTGACAAGGTCAAAGCTCTCAAGGCTCTTATTGAACGCACAGGCAGTCATGCGCTGATTGAAGTGGATGGCGGAGTAAACAGCGATACTGCTCCACGCCTTGCAGCAGCAGGCACTGATGTTCTCGTGGCAGGAAGCTATGTTTTCAATGCTCCTAATCCAGAAGAGCGCATTGCCTCACTCCAAGCTTTGTAAAGCTAAGTAATCAATATCTGCAAAGCTAAGCATTCAATATCAGCAAAGCTAAGCATTCAATACCCACTCTATTCGGTATGCAATTCTCGTATATTCGCCTCGCCATTCCTTTCATTTGCGGAATGATTGGGGCGAATTTCTTTTGCGACTTTATAACTCCTTTACCTATTTTTGTCTGCAGCAGTGCTTTCTTGGCAATAATGTTTGTCATTCATTTCATTCTTAAGGAAGGAAATGTAAAGAAAACCCTGTTCATTATTGCAGCTACCCTATTCGCAACAATTCTTGGAGCAGCAATTTACACACACCATCATCATATCATTGCCAATTCCTTACCATCAGACACCACGCAGTGCATGGGCGTCCTTGAAGAACATCCAAAAGAAAAAGCCAAAAGCTATCAACTTAAATTAAAACAAGCTAACGGAACACATATTATCATTTATGCAGGGAAGAACAAAAGAAATCCCCAAAATGACTCTGCGCAATATTCATCACTATGCATTGGCGACACAATTCGTGCTCGCATCAAGCATCTATCAGCCACAAACAAAGCCGAAGGGCAGTTTGCTAAATATCGCACTTACCTTTTTCACAATGATGTGTGCGCAACAGCTTACACACCTCCACAACAATGGAGCATAAGTCGCAGAACAACACCACCATCACTGTTAGAAAAGCTCTCTTCCACTTCTGTTTTATTGCATACCGTATATGAACAACACGGCATAGCTGGCGACGAAGGCAGCATAATTGAGGCTATGACTATTGGAAGAAAAGACAATCTCACACAACAAATACGCACCAACTATTCTGCATCTGGAGTAAGCCACATACTTGCTCTTTCCGGCTTTCACATAGGCATTATAACTTTCATATTGCAACTTATATTCCTTAGCCGCATCACTCAACTGCGTTGGCGGTGGGTTGCAAATATTGCTATCATTATTCTGCTCTGGGTATATGCAACAGTAACAGGATTGTCGCCATCAATAGTTCGAGCCACAATCATGTTCAGCATCATCTTTTTGTGCCATTACAACAATCGTAGTGTCTTCACGCTCAATTCATGTGCCATTGCTGCCACTATTATGCTATGCATAAATCCGTTCTGGCTAAATAGTGTTGGATTCCAACTGTCCTTTATTTCGGTTGCAGCAATCTCTCTTTATTGCAAAAGGATTGAAAGTATCATTCCTAATAAGAACCGAATCCTCTCTCTTATATTGCAGATAGTCGTAATATCTGCAGTTTGTTCCATCGCTACTGCTCCACTTGTAGCATACAATTTCGGCATTATTCCTCTGTTGTCAATTCTCACGAATCTGGCTATTTATCCTTTAGCTTTTGCTATCATAGCCATTGCCCTGCTATGGTGGATATTCCTATGGCAGGAAGAAATAAACAGCACTCTTACAGATATCCTCATTCATCTCACTTCATACATGAATTCTATCACGGAGTGGGTATCAAGCTTGCCATTCTCCTCTTTCGAGTGGCATCCTTCAATAGTAGGCGTAGCGTGCTCATATTTGCTGCTCTTACTTATTCACATGCTTTTGAGTGTCATTTTCGGTCAAAAGCGAATTCTTAACTGATATGCCTTTCATTCCTTATGCCCTGTAACACCTGCAGTTTACGCCTTGTATCGACCATGCGTTATGCCTTGTATCGACTGAGCGTTACGCCCGATATCGCACAAGAGGTAAAGGGCATAAGATTTGAGGAAAACAGAAAAAACTCAGCAGGGTGTTCCCACATCCTGCTGAACTCGTTTACTCTCACCGTTGAAGAGAGCATAACATTACTATGAAAAACTAACTCTGAAAAAATTACTTTATTTACTTTGTTGCAAAGATAGTGCTTTATGGGAAAATGAAGAAATGAAAAAATGAAAAAAAGTAGGGAGCATTACGATTCCCTACTTTTTAGCCAATCCAATTCGCATTTTAGCGAACTTACTATATATTACTGTTTCAATTTCATTCATTACCTCCTTCAACTTGCACTGGTTGAGGTTGTTGTGATGCTGGCTCAACATCAGCAGAACCTTCTTCTTCTGATGCAGCAGAGCTTGCAGCTGGTCGTGGTATGTAAACTCCCGCACCTTGGTAAGTCTTTGCAGGAATATCCTCCTTTGGCTTAGGGAACTTACCATGATACTGTGCAAAATTCTTGTCTGCAAGAACACGCTTCATAAACTCACCATATATAGGGAGAGCAGTTTTGTTGCCTTGTCCAAGAGCTCCTGTGCGGAAGTGAATGCATCGGTATTCACCACCTACCCACACACCAGCCATAAGGTTAGGAGTTGTGCCAACAAACCATGCATCTGAGTGATTGCTTGATGTTCCTGTCTTGCCTCCAAATTCTGTGTCTGACATATAAGGACGCACATAATGCCAAACGGCTTGGCTTGTTCCACCCCTCTCGCGTGTTCCTGCAAGCATGAGCTGCTGCATATAGAAAGCAGTCTTATAACTCATTGCGCGCTTTGCCTTAGCTTCATCTTTTTCGCAGTCGTAGATTACATCGCCGTTGCGATCTACAACTTTTGTGACAAGCACTGGACGATGCTGCATTCCGTCGTTCATAACTGTTGAATATGCACCAACAAGTTCCAAAAGATTAACATCAGACGATCCAAGTGCGAGTGCTGGGGTTGCATCAAGAGGACTATTGATGCCCATAGCTTTAGCCATCTTCACTACATTTTCAATTCCAGCATCCTGTCCCAACTTGACAGCAATAGTATTGATGGATTGAGCGAAAGCTGACTTAAGCGGGATATTGGCATTTGAGCAATGTCCATCAGCATTGTGAGGAGTCCACACCACGAGTTCTGTTGAGTTCTTAGACTTTGGCACTTTGAGCGAAATGTAGCTATCCCGGTATGGAGTGACAGGAGTAATGTTTTCATCACGATCAAATGCTGCTGCATATACAAACATCTTGAATGTAGAACCTGGCTGACGCATTGATGTAACCTTGTCATATTTCCAGCTATTGAAATCTATATCCCCCACCCAAGCTCGCACATAGCTTGTTTGAGGCTCCATAGCAACAAGACCGCAATGCATGAACTTTACCATGTATCGGATTGAGTCAAGAGTTGACATTTCTCGTTCAGATAGGTACTTAGTAGATGCATCAGCATTGTAGTCGAACACTTTTACTGTATGAGGCATACTAAGGTAGTGGAATATAGAATCGGTGTTGCCATTAAACTTCTCAGACAGAACCTTGTAGCCTTCTGTTCGCTTTGCTATATCTTCAATAAAGTTTGGTATCTCTTGACCAAGTTCGTTACGCCATGGAGCAGAATTGCCCCAATGCTGATTGAAGCGCTGCTGAATGTTGCGCATCTCTGTCTGCACAGCCTCTTCTGCATATCGCTGCAGACGCGTATCAATGGTTGTGTAAATCTTAAGGCCATCAGAATAGATATCTATACCGTTTTCCTTACACCAATCAGAAAGGTAATCCTTGATTGCTTCACGGAAATAAAGAGCTTGTCCATCATAGGAATTCTCAACATTGAAGTTGAGATCTATCGGCAGATTTGAGAGAGAATCATATTCGTGCTTCGTGAGCTTTCCATGCGAAAGCATATTGCTGAGAACAACATTTCTTCGTTCAAGACTCTTGTCTGGATTCACTTTAGGATTGTAAGTTGTTGTAGCCTTTAGCAATCCAACAAGAACGGCAGATTGCTCTGCAGTAAGATTCTGCGGAGTTGTCTTGAAATATGTCTTTGCAGCTGTCTTGATGCCAAAAGAATTAGAGCCAAAATCGACAGTGTTAAGATAGAGCGTAAGAATATCTTTCTTGCTATACATATTCTCTATCTTGATAGCGGTTATCCATTCCTTTGACTTCATCACAAGAATGCCAAGTCCAGGAATCTTACCAAGAAGGCCTGTAGAATACTGAGAACGAATCTTGAACATATTCTTGACAAGCTGCTGAGTAATGGTGCTCGCACCTCGAGGATTGCCCTTTGCAATATCTTTAAATGCTGCGAAGAGTCCCTGATAGTCAATGCCATGATGCAGGTAGAAACGCTCGTCTTCTGTAGAAATCAACGCGTCTATGACATAAGGAGAAATATCTTCAAACTTAACAGGCGAACGGTTCTCATTGAAGAACTTGCCCATAAGTACGCTGTCAGAGCTATAGATGAGTGATGCTTCGTTGTTGATTGGGTTTTGTATCACTTCCATCGATGGTGACACGCCAAACAAGCCGAGGAAATTGCAATCAACCGCTCCTAAATAAAGGAAGAAAGAAACAAATAAAGTAGCTATCGGAGTTACGATTCTCTGATACCACTTTCCTTTATATTGTGAAGCATACCAAAGCCACACAACCTTAAAGCCTCTGAAAGCTTTACTTAATAATGATTTCATTGTCTATAACATTTAGCATTTCTTCCGCATTCATCTTGTCAGCATCTAGCCAATGAATGCTTTGGTCATGCTTATACCATGTCATCTGTTTCTTCGCATACACACGCGTGTTCTTTTTTATTCTTTCCACAGCCATCTGCAGTTCCCACTCTCCATCAAGAACACGAAACAGTTCTTTGTAGCCTACAGTGTTAAGGGAATTCAAATGTCTGAGGTTATACACGCTTCGCACCTCCTCCAAAAGCCCTTCTTCCATCATTTTATCAACACGATGATTAATGCGATTAAAAAGGCTCTCCCTGTCACGCATTAAGCCAATCTTTACGATACGAAAAGGACGATGCTTTGTTGTCTTTGTTCGGTAGGATGTATAAGTGTTGCCCGTCATATAGCATATCTCTAATGCATGCACTACCCTTTTATGATTCTTTTTATCTACAATTTGGTAATATTCAGGATCAAGCAACTTCAACTCTTCCAACAAAGGCTCAAGCCCTTCTGCTTGAAAACGCTGGCGCAAATGCTCACGAGTTTCTTCGTCAATGGTAGGTATATCATCAATGCCTTTTGTCACTGCATCAATATACATCATGCTTCCACCTGACAACAAAGCATAATCATGCTCTTGAAAATGCTTGTCTAGAAGCGCAAGCACATCTTTCTCGTATTCTGCAGCACTATAATAATCACCAAGACTTAGAGTGTGTACAAAATGATGAGGAACACGAGCAAGTTCTTTTGCCGTAGGAGCTGCAGTGCCTATCTCTATGTCTTTGTATATTTGACGAGAATCAGCATTAATCACAGGAACACCATAGTGCTCTGCCAACTGCAAACTTAATTCGGTTTTTCCGACTCCCGTTGGACCAAGAACTACAATGAGCGTTTTCTGATTACCAATTTGGCTCACCATCACTGATGTCAAGTCCTTCAAAATCTATTTCTTCATTGTCTATCTCATCACCAAACATGCTGTCGTCATCATCGAGAATTGATGTTTCAACGATAGGATTGCGTGCAAACATCTCATCAAAATCAAGTGTCTGCTCAGGAGCCTCACCATAAGAACGAGACACCTTGCCTGTCTTGAGCGATTTTCCTGTTATAATCTCAGATAGCTCTATGAAGAACACACGATCAGCAAGAGGGTCGAAAGTGTAAAGCATGTGCTGCTTCTCATCTTCAAGAAACTCGCTAAGCTCTGTATCAGCCATAATGTATGAATCCTCATCAAGGTCTGTATCCATCTCTTGAAGCGTGATTTCCTGGCCTTTCTCCCATCCATTCTCACAAATAGTAAAGGAGGTGAGTTGATCATCCTTATAGCCGCAAGACTCAAGTATAAGCTTATGAAGCTCTAAAAACTTAGCATCTGCATCTATCTTGATTTCACGCATGAAGCCTTCTGCTTCATCGGAAATAATGGTGAATCGGTAAATCATGGAATCTTAAAATATGATAATAAAATTATCTTACTATGCCTCGCTTAGAGCCACCAACAAACTCAATGATGTATTCAATTTCCTTGCTCATTGGAACTTCAGCGCGAATAGCCTCAATTGCTTCTGCCACAGTAAGGTTGCAGTTGTAGATGAGACGGTATGCGTGGTGGATATTGTCAATAACCTCATTGCTGAAACCACGACGACGAAGACCTACAATGTTAAGGCCTGCATAAGCAACAGGCTCCTTGCCTGCCATAATGAAAGGAGGAATATCCTTGCTTGTGCGTGTGCCACCTTGCACCATTACATAGCCACCAATGCGACAGAACTGGTGGACAAGTACTACTGCGCTGATAATAGCATTGTCATCTACAATAACCTCGCCTGCAAGCTTTGTTGAGTTTCCCATGATGATGCCACTGCCGAACTCACAGTCATGAGCAATATGAGCATTCTCCATGATGAGATTGTTGCTACCAACAACAGTCTTACCCTTGCTTGCTGTGCCACGATGGATTGTCACATTTTCACGAATCTTGTTATTGTCACCAATCTCCACTGTTGTGTCTTCGCCACGGAACTTGAGATCCTGCGGCACAGCGCCAATCACAGCTCCAGGGAAAAGAGTGTTTCCATTTCCCATGCGTGTGCCACTAAGCAATGTGACACTATTCATCAAAACATTGTTGTCACCAATGACAACATTCTTATCGATAAAGCAAAAAGGGCCAATTTCACAGTTCTGACCAATCTTTGCCTCTGGATCGATATAAGCTAATGGACTAATCATATTCAAAAAATCCCCTCCTAACCTCCCCCCTTGAGGGGAGGGACGCCATTCGGGGAAAATATCTTAATTATACATTATTATATTTATAGACTACGCTCATCCTTGTTGTTTGTGTAATAAACCTATTTATGTCCATTAACAAACTAGACGATATCAAGCATGAACGAAGGTGTCTTTTATTTATTCTTTACAATCTGAGCAGTAAACTCAGCTTCTGCAACAATTGTGTCGCCTACGAAGATGAGACCTGCCATAGATGCAATGCCACGACGCAGCGGGCCGAGAAGCTTCACCTTAAAGATAAGTGTATCTCCTGGCACAACCTTCTTCCTGAACTTCACATTGTCAATCTTCATAAAATATGTTGAGTGACGCTCAGGCTCCTCTACTGTATTAAGAACGAGCAAACCACCTGCCTGTGCCATAGCCTCAATAAGAAGCACGCCTGGCATCACTGGCTCCTGAGGGAAGTGGCCAGTGAAGAAAGGCTCATTGCTTGTTACATTCTTTACGCCTACGATTTCATTCTCGTCAATAGATATCACTTTATCAACAAGCTGCATAGGATAGCGATGAGGGAGCAACTCACGAATGCGATTCACATCCATGATTGGAGCTTCGTTAGGATCGTAAGCAGGGCACTGCACCTCATGCTTCTTTATGTCTTTCTTGATTAAGCGAGCAAATTTGTTATTAATTGTATGTCCTGGCTTTGTTGCGATAACACGACCCTTAATTGGCTTGCCAATCAATGCAAGGTCACCAACAATGTCAAGCAACTTGTGACGAGCAGTCTCATTTGGCCAACTCAATGGCTTTGTATTGAGGTAACCAAGCTGAGTAGCATCCATATGAGGAATACCAAGCGTGTCTGCAAGCTTGTCAAAGCGTTCCTGAGGCATTTCATTCTCATAGATGACAATAGCATTGCTAAGGTCACCGCCTTTGATAAGGCCAAGATTAAGAAGTGGCTCTATCTCACGAACAAAAACAAATGTGCGAGCAGAAGCTATCTCTGCAGGGAAGTCTGCCAAATGATCAAGTGTTGCAAATTGGCTTGCAAGCACCTTGGAATCAAAAGCAATCTGAGCATTCACACAGAATTCCTCGTCAGGAAGAAGGATAAGATGCTCACCATTCTCTCCACAGATTTCCATCTTATGCTTCACCACATAGTAATCCTTGTTTGCACTCTGTTCTACAATGCCGACTTTATTTATTTCCTCAACAAAAGGCATCGCGCTGCCATCAAGGATTGGCATCTCTGGACCGTCAAGCTGAATAAGGCAGTTGTCAATGCCACTTGCGTATAGCGCTGCCATTGCATGCTCGATTGTGCTAATCTTTATTTCACCGCTCACAAGCACAGTGCCACGCTGAGTATCGCCAACGAGTTCTGCTGCGCAATCAATGATTGGTTGTCCTTCAACATCCGTTCTTTGTATCTTATAGCCATGATTCTCTGCAGCAGGATTAAAAACAGCAGTGATATGCTGTCCTGTGTGAAGTCCTTTGCCCTGCAAAGTAAATGCTGCGGCTAATGTTTGTTGCTTTTGCATTTTATTTTTACTTATTATTCTTAAGTTCGTTAATTTCCTTCTTGAGTTCTGCCACCTCCTTAAGCAAAGCAGGAAGTGAATTGAGTGCTGCCATATTCTTTGCAAACTTGAGGTGGTCGATTGCTGGATAACCCATCATTTTTGCACCGCCCTTCTTAGCAAGATTTCCTCCAGCAAGGCCTGACTGAGCAGCAAGCACTGTGCGATCACCTACCTTCAAGTGACCTGCCACACCAACTTGCCCTGCAAACATACACCATTCGCCCACTTTTGAACTGCCAGCAACACCCACCTGTGAAGACATGACAGTGTGCGAACCAACCTCGACATTGTGAGCAATCTGCACAAGATTATCGAGCTTAACACCCTTGCGAATGATTGTGCTACCCATTGTCGAGCGGTCAATGCAAGTGTTTGCGCCAATCTCAACATTATCCTCTATTGTCACAATACCAATCTGAGGAATCTTATCATATCCGTTTGCAGTAGGAGCAAATCCAAATCCATCAGCACCGATTACGCATCCTGCATGAAGTATGCAATTGTTACCAATAACACATCCATGATAAATAACAGCATTGCTGTATATTTCCGTATTATTGCCAATTCTTGCGCCCTTACCAATTGTTACATGAGGATGAATCACGCAACCTTCTCCTATCTCAACATCTTCAGCAATAGCCACAAAAGGGCCGACATAGCAATCCTTGCCAATCTTTGCTGATTTGTCGATGAAAGCAAGAGAATCGATTCCGACACGCTTCTGCTGCATGCTCTGATAAAGCTGAAGAAGTTTTGCAACACTCTCGTATGCGTTTTGTACACGCACCATTGTTGCCTTCACCTCTTGTGAAGGGACAAAATCGTTGTTTACAAGTACAATACTTGATTTTGTTTCGTAGATATAGTGTTCGTATTGAGGGTTAGCAAGGAATGAAAGAGCGCCTTCAGTTCCCTCCTCTATTTTTGCGAAAGTAGAAATTGTCGCTTCTGGATTTCCCTCTACTGTTCCGCCTGTAAAACCTGCTATTTGTTGTGCAGTAAATACCATTTCTTTCTCTTTTTTACTTTATAGGTTGCAAATTTAAGAAAGATTTCCGACATGATAACAAATAATTATAAAAAATCACTACCTTTGCAGCATAATTCATGACAAATAGAGTAAAATCACCTTCAAAAATAACAACTCACAATGGCTATTGACAACAAACAGAGATACATGATGCGCGGTGTCTCGGCAGCAAAAGAAGATGTACACAACGCCATCAAGAATATCGACAAGGGTATTTTCCCTCAGGCTTTTTGCAAAATCATTCCAGATATTCTCGGAGGAGATCCAGAGTATTGCAACATCATGCATGCTGACGGAGCTGGCACAAAATCAAGCCTTGCATACATGTATTGGAAAGAAACTGGCGACATTTCTGTTTGGAAGGGAATTGCTCAGGACGCTCTCATCATGAACACAGACGACTTGCTCTGTGTTGGTGCTGTTGACAACATCCTCGTAAGCTCAACAATTGGCCGTAACAAAATGCTCATCCCTGGCGAGGTTATCTCTGCCATTATCAATGGCACTGATGAGCTTCTCAGCGAAATGCGCAACATGGGAATTGGCATTTATGCTACTGGCGGTGAGACTGCTGATGTTGGTGATCTTGTGCGTACTATCATTGTAGATTCAACCGTTACTTGCCGCATGAAGCGCAGTGATGTTATTGACAATGCAAACATTCGTCCTGGTGATGTAATCGTAGGCCTTTCTTCTTGTGGACAAGCAACTTACGAGAAGGAATACAACGGTGGCATGGGCTCTAACGGACTCACTTCTGCTCGTCACGATGTGTTTGCTAAGTATCTTGCAGAGAAGTATCCAGAGTCTTTCGACAAAGCCGTTCCTGACGAGCTTGTCTATTCTGGTTCGTACAAGCTCACAGATGAAGTTGAAGGTGCTCCAATCAATGCAGGCAAACTCGTGCTCTCCCCTACTCGAACATACGCTCCTGTCGTAAAGCGTCTCCTTGACGAAATGCGCGCCGACATTCATGGCATGGTTCACTGTACAGGCGGAGCTCAAACAAAAGTGCTCCACTTCGTCGGAGACAACTGCCGCGTGATTAAGGACAATATGTTCCCTGTGCCACCACTCTTCAAGGCCATTGCGAAAGAGTCAGGCACTGATTGGGCAGAGATGTACAAGGTGTTCAACATGGGCCATCGTCTTGAGGTTTATCTTCCTGCAGAAAAGGCTGAGCAGGTTATCGAGATCAGCAAGTCTTTCAACATCGACGCTCAGATTATCGGTCGCATAGAGGAAAGTGATCACAAGCACCTCACTATCACTTCCGAGAACGGAGTATTTGAATACTAATAAAATAGAAGCCACTGTGCCCAAGGTTACCTTGGGTCAATGAATATGAACTCACTACTACAAAAACTTGACGGCCTTGAGAGCCGCTACGAGGAGGTTTCTACACTCATCACTGACCCTTCGGTCATTTCCGACCAGCAGCGTTACGTGAAACTTACTCGTGAATATAAGGATCTTGAAGATATCATTAAGCTTCGCCAGCGCTACATGAATTGCCTTAACGGCATCGCGGAAGCCAAGGATATCATAATGAACGAGTCTGATCCTGACATGAAGGAAATGGCTCGCGAAGAACTTACTGCAAACGAAGAACTTCAGCCAAAGCTTGAAGAAGAGATAAAGATTGCCCTCGTGCCAAAGGATCCAGAGGACGCAAAGAATGTTCAGA
>JAGHVC010000120.1 GCA_018064505.1 Candidatus Minthosoma caballi
TTCTGAACCCATATGCTAAAAAAGCGATGCAAAGTTACGACATATTTTCAATTTACCAAACAAAAATAAGAAAATAATTACAAAATGACAGAAATTAATTAAATATAGTATCATTTTATCAAACAAATCGAAAAAACAAATAACAAATCTTTAACAATGCTTCTTTCCAAAAACATTTAGTTTCCCTTGATATTTATGCTCGTTTTGTGAAAGTTTCACATTATAGATAATAGCGATATGAAAGTTTTTTCGTAACTTTGTGCCCGTTTTGTAAAAATACTCAACATTCTCTGAATTTAGGATCGTAATTTAGCATTTTATACATACCGTTATAGATGAAAGATTTCTTAGATGACATTATTGAAGAAGGCCAGATAGATGGCAAGATAAGTTTCATCACCAGCATAGACAACTCTATGAAGAGTCAGCTCACCGAAGAAGTATCTACTGAGGATTTCATTCCTGTGCTTCCTCTGAGAGGAATGATGGTATTCCCTGACACATTCATCCCAATATCCGTAGGTCGTAAATCATCGCTGAGACTCCTTAAGGATGCTCAGAAGAATGATAAGCCTATTGCCGTGTTCAGTCAGATTAACGACTCTATTGATGAGCCAGAATATGATCAGCTATATCACACCGGCGTACTCAGCAAAGTAACAAAAGTGCTGAAGTTGCCAGATGGAAGCTACACTGCACTTTTGCAAGGATTCAACAGAGTTAGGCTGATTGAACTCGACTCTAACGGCTCATACAGCATTGGCCGTGTGGAGAATTACCCAGAAGAGGTGCCTGACACAAATAACCGCGAGTTCACAGCTATTGCTGATGCGTGCAGGGAAACTGCCATAAAGCTCATGCGTGCTAACGAGCAGACTATTGGCTCTGCTTTCGCCCTCAACAATATGACGGAAAAGACTCTCGTCATCAACTTCATCTGCTCAAACCTGAACATCAGCAACCGTGAGCGTATCATTCTGCTTGAAGACAGCAACTTCATCGACCGTGGCTACCATCTTCTCAGCATTCTGCAAAGAGAGTATCAGTATGTCACATTGAAAATGAACATCCAGATGAAGACTCGCGAAGAGCTCGACAAACAGCAGCGCGAGTATTTCCTTCGTCAGGAAATTGAGAACATCCAGGAAGAACTGGGAGAAAAAGGCACAAGCGACCTCGACAAACTCAAAGAAGCAGGCGCAAAGAAGAATTGGGGCGAGAATGCAGAAAACGCATTCAATGATTCCATGGAAAAACTTAGCAGGCTCAGCCCACACTCTCCTGACTATCAAGTTGAATACACATACGCCAAGACATTACTCGACTTGCCTTGGAACGAATACACTAAAGACAACCTCAACCTCACTAATGCAGAGAAGGTGCTTAACAAAGATCACTACGGCATGGAAAAGGTGAAGGAGAGAATCATTGAGCATCTTGCTGTGCTCAAGATGCGTGGCGATTTCAAGAGTCCTATTATCTGCCTATATGGTCCTCCTGGAGTTGGCAAGACATCTCTCGGAAAGAGCATTGCAAAGTCAATGAAGCGCAAGTATGTCAGAATGTCGCTTGGTGGCTTGCATGACGAGGCAGAGATTCGTGGCCATAGAAAGACCTATGTAGGCGCAATGCCAGGACAGATAATAAAGAGCATCATGAAGGCAGGAAGCAGCAACCCTGTATTCATTCTTGATGAAATAGACAAAGTCACTCAAAACACAAATCACGGTGACCCTGCATCAGCTCTTCTTGAAGTTCTTGACCCCGAGCAGAACTCTGCATTCCACGACAACTACCTCGACACTGAGTATGACCTCTCAAAGGTTATGTTCATTGCTACTGCTAACAACATAAGCACAATTCCTGGCCCGCTGCTCGACCGCATGGAGCTTATTGAAGTGAGCGGATACCTCACAGAAGAGAAGATTGAGATTGCAAAGCGCCACCTTGTTCCACAAGAGCTCGACAACTTAGGAATGAAGGACTCTTGCGTGAAGATCAGCAAGGCTGGCATTGAGAAGATTATCGAGGATTACACTCGCGAATCAGGTGTGCGTGATCTTGACAAAAAGATAAACAAAGTGCTGAGAAAGGTTACTCTCAACTATGCTAAGGACGGAGTGCTCCCTTCTGGCGAGCTCAAGCCTGCTGATGTAAAAGAATACCTTGGCACCGAGCCTTATAGCCGAGACAAGTATCAAGGCAATGACTTCTACGGTGTAGTGACAGGACTGGCATGGACAAGTGTAGGCGGTGAGATTCTCTTCATCGAAACAAGCATTGACAATGGCAAGGGCGGTAAGCTTGGCCTTACAGGCAATCTGGGCAATGTGATGAAGGAGTCTGCAACCATCGCGCTTCAATATCTTAAAGAACATTGCGAGCTCCTTGGCATAGATGCTGAATGGTTCGAGAATCACAACATCCACATTCATGTGCCAGAAGGAGCAACTCCTAAGGATGGCCCTTCTGCAGGCATCACTATCGCTACATCGCTTGCAAGTGCTATCACTAAGAAGAAGGTGCGCAAGAACATTGCCATGACTGGAGAAATCACCCTTCGCGGCAAAGTGCTTCCTGTTGGTGGAATCAAAGAAAAGATTCTTGCTGCAAAGCGCGCAGGCATTACCGATATCTTGATTTGCTACGAGAACAGAAAGAACATAGAAGAAATTCCTGAGAAGTATGTCAAAGGAGTCACTTTCCACTATGTGGACACAGTGAAGGATGTTCTTGACTTTGCATTGATTGGATAATCCCCCCACTTACCCACTCTACACATCAATATGACATTTGAATTACAACATACAGACTCCAAGACTTGCGCAAGAGCAGGATTGATTCACACGGATCATGGCGACATACAGACTCCTATATTCATGCCTGTGGGCACACAAGCCACGGTGAAGGGAGTGCACTTGAATGAGCTAAAGGACGACATCAAAGCACAAATCATTCTCGGCAACACCTATCATCTGTATCTTCGCCCTGGGCTGGAAGTGATAGAAGCCGCTGGAGGATTGCACAAGTTCAACGGCTTTGACCGTCCAATGCTTACAGATAGCGGTGGTTTTCAAGTATTCTCACTTGCCGGCATTCGCAAAATAAAAGAGGAAGGCGTCGAATTCCGAAGCCATCTCGACGGGAGTAAGCATCAGTTCACGCCAGAGAAAGTGATGGACATCGAGAGAACCATTGGAGCTGACATAATCATGGCTTTCGACGAATGCCCTCCAGGTACAAGCGACTACGAATACGCAAAGAAATCGCTTGCCCTCACTGAAAGATGGCTAGACAGATGCATTAAGCGATTCAATGAGACAGAGCCTAAGTACGGCTATCAGCAGAGCCTATTCCCTATCGTTCAAGGATGCACATACCCAGACCTCCGCAAAAAAGCTGCAGAGAATGTGGCTAGCAAAGGAGCTGACGGAAATGCTATTGGCGGCTTAGCAGTGGGTGAGCCTACCGACATCATGTATGAGATGATTGAAGTAGTGAATGGAATTCTTCCAAAGGACAAGCCACGCTATCTTATGGGCGTTGGCACTCCTATCAACCTCCTTGAAGGAATTGAGCGAGGAATCGATATGTTTGACTGTGTAATGCCTACACGCAACGGTAGAAACGCACAGATATTCACAAAGCATGGCACTGTGAACCTTCGCAACAAGAAGTGGGAGATGGACTTTTCACCTCTCGATCCAGAAGGTACATCTTATGTGGATTCTACATACACGCGCGCGTATGTACATCATTTGTTTAAAGCCCAAGAGCTTCTTGCCATGCAGATAGCATCAATCCACAACCTCGCATTCTACTTGTGGCTTGTGGGCGAAGCAAGACAGCACATCATCGCAGGCGACTTTGCCATATGGAAAGCCAAGATGGTGGAAGATCTTGGACGAAGAGTGTAAACTAAAAAACTGCATTTAATTGGTACTATTTGAGGAAATAAACGGAAAGAAAGTCCCTCGTGGAAGCGAAGAAGACATCAAGAATTATCTCGACTATCAGAAGACGCAGAAATCAAGAAAAGTAAGCAATTCTAAGTCGGGAGAAAAGTCTAATTTCTTTGCCCGCATGATGGAGAACTCACCAATGTCAAGGCTCGACCGATATATTATCGGGAAGTTCCTTGGCACATACTTCTTCTCTATAGCATTGATTATCAGTATTGCAGTCGTGTTTGATGCTAATGAGAATGTTGACAAATTCCTTCAACACGATGTGTCAATACATGAAATCATCTTCGACTATTATCTAAACTTCATTCCGTTCTACTCCAACCTCTTTAGTCAGCTGTTTGTCTTCATTGCCGTGATATTCTTCACTACAAAGCTTGCCGACAACAGCGAGATTATCGCCATGATGTCAACAGGCGTGAGCTTCAAGCGATTGCTAAGGCCATACATGCTCTCTGCCACTCTCATTGCCATAATGAATTACGGGCTTGGAGCATACATCATTCCTCAGGGCAATGTGAAACGCGTGAACTTTGAGAACAAATATAAGAACCGTAAGATTCTCAACTATGCCGCCAATGTACAGATGGAGGTTGACTCGGGAGTGATTGCCTATATGGGGCGTTTTGAGAATGCACAGAAAATAGGCTTCGACTTCACACTCGACAAGTTCGAAAACAAGAAGCTTGTCAAGCACTTGCAAGCTACAACCATTCAATACGATACTCTGTCTTACGAGCCATATCATTGGATTATAACAAATTACCAAACTCGCGATTTGCAAGGTATGCGAGAAAACATCTCACATGGCACAAAGCTCGACACCATTATCAAGATGGAGCCAAGCGACTTGCTCATCACCCGAGACATGGAAATGACGCTCACCTCGCCAGAGCTTGACAAATACATAGAAAGACAAAAAGCAAGAGGCTTTGCCAACATACAGAAGTTTGAGATTGAGTATTGGAAAAGAGGAGCTAGTGCATTTGCTACCTTCATACTCACCCTCATCGGTGTCTCCATTTCAGCACGCAAGAGAAAGAATGGTATGGGTATTGCTCTCGGCAGCGGATTAGCCTTGATTCTGGCTTACATTCTCTTCCAGACAGTGTCGTCATCGTTCGCCTCAAACGCAGGAATGCCAGCAATCATTGCGGTGTGGATACCAAACACCATCTTCGCTATTATCGCTTATTTCTACTACAGGAAAGCTCCAAGGTAGAAAGCTATCAATCAACACTATAGCTATTCATACATTAATAAAAGAGAAACAATAAAAGAAACATCATAAATCATAAATGTATTTCGACGAACTTGACATATCTGATGAATTGCTTGACGCTCTCGATGCGATGAACTTCGAGCAGTGCACCCCTATTCAGGAGCAATCCATTCCCAAGATACTTGAAGGCCACGATGTGATGGGCATTGCCCAAACTGGCACAGGAAAGACAGCTGCATATCTTCTGCCTGTGCTTGACAAGCTTTGTCAGGGAGACTTCCCAGAAGATTCTGTCAACTGCATCATCATGTCGCCAACTCGTGAGCTCGCTCAGCAGATCGACCAGCAAGTGGAAGGATTCGGCTACTACATAGACGGAGTTTCATCAGTAGCCGTATATGGAGGCAACGACGGAGCACGCTACGAGCAAGAAAGAAAAGGGCTTGAACTTGGTGCCAACATCGTCATTGCCACCCCTGGCCGACTCATCAGCCACCTCAATGGCGGTCATATAGACCTGAAGAAGACATCCTTCTTCATCCTCGATGAAGCAGACAGAATGCTCGATATGGGATTCTACGACGACATAATGAAGATTGCAAGCTATCTCTCAGAAGATAGGCAAACCATCATGTTCTCTGCCACAATGCCAGACAATATTCTTAAGCTTGCAAACAACATTCTCAAGAACCCTGTTGAAGTGAAGATTGCTGTGTCAAAGCCTGCCGAGAAGATAAAGCAAATAGCATATATCTGCCATCCGGGCATGAAGGACAAGCTCGTTGAGAATGTTCTCAGCGACAGCACGCTCGACAGAGTCATCGTATTCGCTTCATCAAAGCAGAAGGTAAAGGAACTCAGCCTTAACCTCAAACGCAAGGGATTCAATGTGGGAGCTATGCACTCCGACCTCGAGCAGAAAGAACGAGACATGATAATGCATGAGTTCCGCAATCGGAGAATCAACATACTCATTGCTACAGACATTGTGAGCCGAGGCATTGACATTGATGATATTCAGCTTGTTGTCAACTATGATGTGCCACGCGATGCAGAAGACTATGTCCACCGCATTGGCCGCACTGCCCGCGCCAATAGAGATGGAGAAGCCGTAACGCTCGTCATTCCAAAAGACTACGGATACTTGCTCAAGATAGAGGCTCTGATAGAGAAAGAAATAGACAAACCAGAACTGCCTGAAGGCTGTGGCGAAAAGCCTGCCGTCAGCAAGCCAGAGAAGAAGAAAAATGGTTCTTACAATAGACATAGGAAACACGGCAATAAAAGTCGCAGCCATTCAGCAAAGCAAAATTCTGAAGCTGGAGCGAATGAATCTGCAGAAACTTACAAGCCTAAGAAGCGAAATCGACGCCATGGCAAGAAGCCTTCAGCAGGCAATGCCAACGGAGGAGGTGAAGCAAAAACATCAGAATAAGGCATTAGAAATTGAAGGGATAGTTATTTCTTCCACAATTGGTTACCCAGACCAACTTAGAGAAATACTCAATCAAGACAATGTCATCTATCTTGACAGTCAGACATCTATTCCTATCGTCAATGCTTATCACACCCCTGCCACATTAGGCCCCGACAGATTAGCCGCTGCCATTGGTGCGCATGCTAAGTGTCCAGACACCAACATTCTTGTCATCGACATGGGCACAGCCATCACCTATGACTATGTGAGCAGTGACGGCACATACCTTGGAGGCAACATTGCTCCTGGCATAGACATGAGGTTCAAGGCGCTCCACGACAACACAGCAAAGCTGCCACTTGTCAGCAAAGATGGTGAGCTTTCCTATATAGGCTCAACCACAGAAACAGCCATTCGTGCAGGCGTAATTCTCGGTGTAAAGTACGAAATAGAAGGCTATATTCGTGAATTTATGTCAAAATCGGGCAATGTTTCAGTTTTTTTAACGGGTGGAAGCGCATTACATTTTGAAGACTCAATAAAAAGGTGTATTTTTGCAGATGAATTTCTGGTGCACGAAGGGCTTTATGCCATATACCAGTACAACAAGAAGCATATTTGAACAAAAAAATATAAAAGACAAGGTTACTTGACTCAACATACATGATGAAGAAGATTCTATTAGCAGTATTGATAGCAACTGTCGCTTGTGCGGCAAAAGCACAGAACGGCATTAACTCTCCATACTCAAGATACGGCTTCGGCCTTCTCTCAGAGAGAGCTATGGGATTCAACAAAGGCATGGGAGGCGTTGCTCAAGGATTCCGCGACGGACAGCAGATAAACATAGCCAACCCAGCGTCATACTCCGAGGTTGACTCGCTCACTGCTCTCTTCGACCTCGGAGTCACTTTGCAGAACGGCAACTATAAGATGGACGGTCTGCAGCAGAATGTGCGCAACACCAGCTTCGACTATTTCGCAATGCAGTTCCGCGCAGCAAAAAATGTCGGCATGACATTCGGCATCTTGCCTATCTCAAACACAAAATACAGCTTCGCATCACAAAAAGAGACAATCAATGGCAATGAGAATGTCACATCATCTTATTCCTTCAATGGTGATGGCGGCCTTCGCGAAGTGTTCTTTGGCATAGGATGGCACCCTTTCAAGCCAGTGTCAATTGGCGTGAACGGCAGCTATGTGTGGGGTGACTACAAGCACGGCATGAGCATGGACTTCAGCGAATCAACTGCATTCGGCATGCAACGCATCTACACAGCAGACATCAGCACATACAGCGTACAGGCTGGCCTTCAGTACATTCAGCCTATCTCAAAGAAAGACAAGGTTGTGATTGGTGCAACCTACACTCTCGGACACGATGTGGCAAGTCGAGCATACCGCACCACAGACATGACTCTCGGCACAACAATTGAGAGTGAGACTGTTGACACAATCAAGAATGCTTTCCAGATGCCTCACTCAATCGCAGCAGGCATAACTTACTATCACTCAAACACATTACGCGTCGGAGCTGACTTTGAGCTTCAGAAGTGGGGAGATTGCAAGTTCCCTATCCAGAATTCAACATCAAGCACTGAGGCATACCGCTCTGTGAAAGGACAGCTCAACGACCGCACAAAGATTTCTGCAGGTCTTGACTGGACACCAAACCCAATGGAGCGCAGCATCCTGAAGCGCATCAGCTACAAAGTTGGAGGCTACTACTCTAAGTCATACGCCAATGCTGATCCTACAGGCACAATCTCAGACAAGCCATACGAGTTTGGCGTGTCAGCAGGCTTATCAATTCCATTGCGCAACAAGACTCTTATTTTCCAGCAGAACGCATCAAAACTCAACCTCTCGTTCCAGTGGGTACACACCGACATTCCTTACTTCAGCTCAGCCACTATGCGCCAGAGCTCACTCAAGGAGAACTACCTCAAGGTTTGCTTAGGCCTCACTATCAGCGAGCACTGGTTCTACAAGTGGAAGTTCTAATCTTCCCACCACAAATAGTAAATTTCCTCTAAAAAAGTAGGAAAATACTATCGAAGAGTCAAACTCATTCATTACCTTTGCAACAGAAAACAAAAAAGCAACTTACCAACATATCTCATCAAGGCTCTGCCAAGGAGCATAAACAAGAGGCAAACAAGGCAAATTAAGATTATAAACTATTAACACGATAATTAAGATTATGAAGAAGATTTTATTAGCTTGCTCACTTTTGATGGCAACAGCAGCTGTTTCAGCTCAGAGCCTCAAGGGCACTTCACTTAACGACCGTTTGGCAAACAACCCTGACAGCGCCGACATCCTCGGCAGCTTGTCACTCTATCAGGACGCTTTCAAGCGCAAGAGCTATGTTGAAGCAATCGAGCCTTGGGAGTTCGTATTCGAAAAGGCTCCTCTCTCAATGGTGCGCGTCTATAAGGATGGTGCATGGATGTTCGAGAAGCTCTTCTCTGACGAGACAGATCCAGAAAAGAAGCAGGAGTACTACGAAAAGCTCATGAAGGTTTATGACCAGCGCCTTAAGTACATGGATAAGCTCAACGAGTTCTCAACTAAGAAAGACCAGTCGTCAAAGGGTGGCATCACATGCCGCAAGGCTTACGACTCATACTTCTTCAACCCTAACCCAGATGTCTCAAAGTCATACGACCTCTTCAAGGAGGGTATCAACGACACTGGCAACGATACAGAAGGCTTCGTGCTCTACGGCTTCATTCAGCTTTCAGACGCACGCTACAAGTACAACAACGACAAGTATCGTGAGGACTACATCAACGACTACATGCTCGTGACAGACATCTGCGGCCGTCTCCTTCAGCAGGCAAACGAATATGAGACAAGCATTCAGGTAAGCGAAGACGGTGACACAACTATCGTTCTTGCTCCTGAGGCTGAACGCATTATCCAGGACTACCAGCCACCATTCGATCAGGCAGAGGCTTTGTTCGTAGCATCTGGTGCTGCTGACTGCGACGCACTTGACAAGATCTACCGCCCAAAGGTTGAGGCTAACAAGACAGACAACAACTACCTCCAGGCAGTTCTTAAGATTTTGTCTAACTTTGAGTGTGACAAGTCAGACCTTTACGACATCGCAGCTGACTACTCATATCAGATCAACAAGACTCCACAGGCAGCTATCGGTAAGGCTTCTAAGTGCTTGAAAGCCAACGACACAAATGGTGCTATCAAGTACTTCGACGAGGCAATTGCACTCACAAGCGACAATGCAAGCAAAGGAAAGTACGCATATATCGTAGCAGCACTCCTCTACAAGAAGGGTAACACAAGCGGTTGCTTGAACTACATCAACAAGACTCTCCAGTACACTCCTTCTAACGGTAGCGCATACCTCCTCAAGGCAAGCATCGTAGCTCGCTCAGGCAGCCACAAGGACATCATGGCAACAGCACCATACTGCTTGGCTATCGACATCTGCAACAGAGCAAAGTCAGCTGACCCATCTTGCGCAGGCCGTGCTAACAAGGCTATTGCAAACTACACTGCAAACCTCTATCCTAAGTCAGAAGGCTTCATGGCAGGTATCAAGCCTGGTACTCCAGCCTCTACTGCATACGGCTCTACAACTATCCGCTTCAGATAATTTAGACAATAACGAGTGCTGATGAAAACTCGCATCACACATATATTCAGCTTGACAGCAGTCCTCACGACTGCTGTTTTGCTGTTGTGCCTATCTTCGTGCGACGATAGCAACAAGAAGGTAGGGCCAGACATTGGAGTGCGAGATTCATTGCCTACGCTCAAGTCTGTAGGAGTCAGCACTTTGATATCCGATTCGGGCATCATACGCTACAAGATCATCTCAGAAGACTGGTTCATCTACGACAAGAAAGACCCCGAATACTGGTCATTCGAGAAGGGACTCTTCATCGAGCGATTCAACGAATCCTACCATGTCGATGCCTTCATCTCGTGCGACACAGCATATTATTATTATAGGAAAAGACTGTGGGAACTCCGCAGCCGAGTGCTAGTCAAGAATCTCAAGGGAGAGACCTTCAAGACTTCCCTCCTCTACTGGGACGAGCTGGCTCATCGCATCTACTCAGAGCGATACATGGAGATTGATGGCGAGACTCGCAAGCTGTCGGGCTACAACTTCAGCAGCAACGAGTCGATGACCGACTACATCATCCACTCATCAAAGGGACAGTTCCCTCTCGAAGAGAAAGACCACACCCCAGAGCCCGACCCAGCCATCATTGCAGAGCAAAACGCTGCTCAGCAAGCAGAGAATGCTAACAACACTGGTCAAAGTTCTCAGCCGCAAGAGATGGCTAAATAATAAACACAGATTATTATTACCATCACGATAATTCGGCTCAAAACAATCAATAAAACGATAAGAAATCCGTTTTATCGGCATAGTTTGCACTGAAATTGAAAATTCTTTCGATAGAATGCCATCTATGTCAAGAAATTTTAGTAATTTTGTGCTCAAAATTGTGGACAAACCAAGCCCGCTTTCATCGGGTAAGGGAAAGATTCGCAATTTTGGGCATTTTTCGTACCCAGAAACGACACACGGAATTGCCCATTAGCGACATACGAAATAAATAATAAATAACAAATAAATAAAAGCTAAAATGGCAGCATTACAAAGTATTAGAAAAAGGGGCGTGCTCCTTGTTTCTCTCATCGCCTTGGCGCTCTTCCTCTTCATTGCAGGAGACTTGTTCCGTGGCCTTGAGAGTATCTTCCAGAGCTCAAGTCAGCAAGTGGGAGAAGTGAACGGTAAGACAGTGTCTATCCAGGATTACCAGAAGATGGTTGACGATCTTCAGACATACTACGAGATCGTGCAGAACAAGAGCTCATTCAACGAAGACGAGCTCAACCGCATCAAGGATGAGGCATGGCAGACTTATGTACAGTCAGAGCTCATCAAGACAGAGTGTGAAGAACTTGGCCTCGCAGTCACTGACGACGAGATTTCAGAGGTAGTAAAGAGCGGCTACAGCCAGATGCTCCAGGTGCCAATCTTCATGAATCAGCAGACAGGTCGCTACGACTACTCTATGGTTAACTCATTCCTCACAGAGTACAAGAAGATGAAGGATGCAGGCACTCAGGTTCCAGAGCAGTTCGAGAAGGTTTACAAGTTCTACATGTTCGCACAGCGTCAGATTCGCGACCAGCTTCTCTCGCAGAAGTATCAGGTGCTTCTCTCAAAGTGTTTCCTCTCAAACCCAGTAGAGGCTAAGCTCGCATTCGACAGCCGTGCATCTGAGTCAGACATCCTCCTCGCAGCTATCCCAGCTTCTTCAGTTAAGGACGACGATGTAAAGGTTTCAGACGACGAGCTCAAGGCTAAGTACAACGAAGACAAGGCTAAGTACGAGCAGTTTGTTGAGACTCGCGACATCAAAGTCATTGACATTCAGGTAGTAGCAAGCGCAGAAGACAAGGCTGCTGCAGAGAAAGACCTCGCAGAGGCTGCTGCAAAACTTGAGGCTGCAGAGAACAACACAGCTGCAGGCAACGCTGTAAGACAGGCAAGCTCAATCATCGCATACTCAGACATCTTCAAGACAAAGGATGCTTACCCAATGATGATTTCTGCTAAGCTCGACTCAACAGCTGTAGGCACAACAGCTAAGCCCGCTTTCGACCCAATGACAAACACTTACTACACATACAAGGTGCTTGGCAAGACTACTCAGGCAGACTCAGTTCTCTTCCGTCAGATTGGCGTGATTGGCAAGGACGAGGCAGACATCGCTAAGAAGGCAGACAGCATCATGACTGCAATCAACGGCGGCGCTAAGTTCAAGGACATCGCTAAAAAGTACAACCAGACAGGCGACTCAACTTGGCTCTCTTCTGACCAGTTCCAGACAGCACAGCTCGACGCAGACAACGCTAAGTTCATCACTACCCTCTACGGCATGAGCACAGGCGAGACAAAGAAGCTTGCTCTCGAGAATGGCAACACAGTCATCCTTCAGGTGATGAAGACAGCTAACCCTGTCACTAAGTACAATGTAGCAGCAGTAGTAAAGGAGCTCAAGTTCTCTGACGACACATACAGCCACGAGTACAACAAGTTCTCTTCATTCGTAGCAGAGAACACTACTCTCGAGGCAATGGAGGCAAACGCAGCTAAGAATGGCTACACAGTTCGCCCAATCGAGGACATCACAAACAACTCACACCTCATCGGTGGCATTCGCAACACACGCGACGCTCTCAAGTGGGTGTTCGACGAAGCTAAGACTGGTAACATCTCTCAGCTCTATGAGTGCGGCAACAATGACCACCTCCTCGTAGTAGCTCTCACAGGCATCAACAAGGAAGGCTTCCGCTCACAGGAGAAGATGAAGGACATCCTCACAGACGAGATCAAGAACGACAAGAAGCTCGACAAGATCATGGAGTCACTCAAGTCTGTAAAGAGCATTGCTGAGGCAAAGAGCAAGAACGCAGTAATCGACACGGTGAAGCATGTATCATTCGCAGCTCCAACATTCGTTGCTGCAACAAACGCATCAGAGCCAATCGTTGGTGCAGTAGCAACAAAGACAGCTAAGGGTTCGTTTGCAGGTCCATTCAAGGGCAACGCAGGTGTTTACATGATGCAGGTAATCAACAAGACTCAGACATCTGAGAAGTTCGATGCGAAGTCAGAAGCAGATGCACTCGCAATGCAGTCATTCCGCATGGCTTCAAACAACATCATCAACACTCTCTACCTCAACGCAAAGGTTAAGGACAACAGATATAAGTTCTTCTAAAAAAAAGAAGACCCTCCCCCTTACCCCTCCCTTACATGGAGGGGAGTAATTACCAGAGGATGGGTACATAAAAACATAATAAGAAAGCTCAGTAGCAACGCACAGCTACCGAGCTTTCTTCATTTACAGACCCTTCCAAAACCCTCCCCCTCACCCCTCTACGAGGCCCGTCCTCGTGATTACTCACTTCGGTCGCTTCCTAAACCGTGACATTTAGTCACGCTTATTAACGGTCGCTACCCTTACATGGAGGGGAGTAATTACCATAGGAGCCTATCTACTACCCACCCTCTACTATCTACTCCCCTCCCTCGCAGGGAGGGGTTGGGGGAGAGTCTGAAGGGGCTTGGTTAGTCTCTTTTTTTATCCAGCTCCTCCATCACCAATCCCTTCACAGCCTCCTTCAAAGCCTTTCCAGGATAGAAGCGCACCACCTTGTTAGTGATGGTGTTAGCATTAGCATCCTCCTCCG
>JAGHVC010000113.1 GCA_018064505.1 Candidatus Minthosoma caballi
TAATATATGTTCTCTATTTGGAAGCAGATTTTGTTTTTATTTGAATGAGTGTAGCGGGCTACATTACTGAAAATAAAAACAAAAGATGCGACAAAGAGAGGCATATATTACCAAAATCACCTACCAAAGCATTATATAAATAATTTTGAATACCTACTTAGTATTGAGCAAGGATAGCTTCGCATCCCTCCAGGCAATCTCTCCAAGTTGCCTCAAAGTTGCCCGTGTACCAAGGGTCTGCCACATCGCCGCCACGCTCCGTGAAATCCATCAGCTTACGCATCTTGCACTCAGGATCATCACCGCAGATACGAAGCATGTTGCGCATGTTCCAGTCATCCATGCACACGATGAGGTCAAAGCGCCCGTAGTCGCTCGCTCTCATCTGCCTTGCCGTCTTGCCCTTGCACGAAATGCCATGTTCCCACAGCTTCCTCTTGGCAGGAGGATATACCTCGTTGCCCAGTTCCTCAGTGCTCGTAGCCGCCGACTCTATGTAGAACTCATCCTCGCGCCCAGCCTTCTTCACCAAGTCCTTCATGATAAACTCAGCCATCGGACTTCGGCAGATATTGCCGTGGCAGACAAACAAGATTCTCGTTTCCTTCATTGCATCACGATCTGCTACTTCACCTTCTTTACGCGCTTAAAGCACTCAACGCCGTTGCCCAGCATTGGCTGCACAAACAGAAACTCATTGTTGGCATAGGCAAACTCCAAGCGAGTGCTAACCTTCTTCTTCTGACCGTTCTCAACTTCCTCCGATGTGATGTCAAGATAGTCAGTATAGTTCTCCCTCGAGTTGTTCAAGCTCCAAGTGCCGTAGCCATTAGTAGCCACATTCACCATCCAGTCGGTCATCACATACACGCCATCCACAAGCACTTCCTGTCGGCTCTCCTGCCTGTAAGAATAAGTCACCGTACCGTTTTCCTGGAAAGTCATCTGCTGAAAATACCTCTTCGTGTCGGTCACCTTTTCAACATACCAATCCCCCACCACTTGCGTTCCATACTTCTGACGCAGCGCCTTAGTCTCTGGTGTTGTCTTGTCCACCACTTCAGAGTCACTGCTGCACGATGCCAAAGCCATCATGGCAAGCATCAAAAACATAAATACTTTAACTTTCATATCTGCTATTTATTATATTTTACGCTGTTCACTGCACATTGTTTCTGCTGCAAAAGTAACGAAAAAAACTCAATGCGGCAATAAAAGAATTGTTAATTAAATAGGTGATCATAATTATTTTTATTTCCTTCTTATACTTTCTCCACTGAAAAAGTAAGAAATGTACCAATAAGTCAAAGAACGCTTGCTTTTGCAATTTTTCGACTGCAAAGGTAAGCGTTCTTTTTTTGTCAAAATGCGATTCGATGCGTTTCGATGCGTTTCGATGCGATAAAGTTGAAAAAACTTCAATTTGCTTCGTCCAAACTAACTTTTCTCGTTTTTTCTTTGTCGATAATATATAAATGTGTACATTTGTATTCAAACCAGTTCCCCCATTGGGAGGTGTCTGGGATCAAAAAGAGCATTGGGAAGCAATTCCAAAAGAGCCTCTTGTTCGTTTTGAAAATTTCCAATAACATAAATTTCCAATGAAAAAGATTTTGATATCAGCTGTTGCAGCACTTTCACTCGTTTCGTGCGGTAACCCTAGTTCTAACAATGCTAATAGCGAGTTTGAAGATTCTTTGGACATTATTGAGGTTGCTACTGATGAGGCTATTGTCTGCAGCGTTCCCGATGATGCGGAACTTCTTGCTGAAGATGAACTGACAGGCATGAAGGCGTATGTTGTCAATCTTTCTGTGATGCACGATGGCGATGGCGAGACCGTGAGCGAGTTCTGGCTTAAAGATAAGGATGGCAATGCCAAGAAGATGTTTACTACTAATGAGGAATGGCAAGATATGGATTGGGAAACTCCAAAGAAGTATCCAATCACGCAAATCATGGCAGTGGATAAGGCAGACTTCATCTACAATAAGACAGAAAAGAAAACATATATCGTCCTCTCTGGTTGTCCTGATGCCCGCAACGAGTTTGTTTATCTCATGCCAGCGTCTTTTGACAGCAAGGAGGCTCTTTTCCTCTGCTGTGCTGATGGCTATTTCGGCTTCGACGATGAGAGCCAGCACATACTTGGCGGCAGTTATGGCTACCACAAAGAGGGTGGCAGATATGGTATAATGAAAGAAATGGATTTCAACGGAAAGGTTTTGAAGAAGAAAATTATAGAGGATGAGAACTACATGCAGTGATAAGCGCAGCAGCTCTTTTGCTGCCATTGCATCTGTCACGGCCTCAGTTCTTTGCCTGTTGATAGCTTAGTTCCTTAATCACTCTATTTGTCACATAGTTACATAATTATGATTCTAACTTATAATGTATAATATGAAGAATAGATTATTTTCACTGTTTGTGTTTGCGTTGTTCTCTACGATGTCATTTGCTTATGGTTTTGAAGTCGATAAATTATATTATACAAAATTAAGTAATAATGAGGTGAGTGTAAGCAAAAGTTATTCGCAAAAAAGTGTCATTGAAATTCCCTCAAAGGTAGAGTATAATGGTGAAGAATACAGCGTGACAAAAATTGAGTCGTCCACATTTTGGGGATGTTCGAGCCTTGAATGCGTTGAAATTCCTAGCAGCGTGACTAGCATTGGGAATTATGCGTTCTGTAATTGTTCAAGTCTTGCGAGTGTAACAATCCCAAGCAGCGTGACTAACATTGGGTGGGGTGCATTCGATGGTTGCCTAAGTCTTGCGAGCGTAACAATCCCAAGCAGCGTGACAAAAATTGAGTCGTCCACATTTTGTGAATGTATTTAGAGACCTCAAAACAACCATGAACAATGAAAAATACATAGAGATAATCGGTTGATTATCAATAGATATTAAATTTTAACAC
>JAGHVC010000218.1 GCA_018064505.1 Candidatus Minthosoma caballi
TGGGAATTCGCCTACCTGTTCGCCAGTTACCTTGTCCTCGAACAGGGTGACAGCTCCAGGCACGAAGTCGCTCTTCGTCTGCTCGCCTGCAGCCGCAGCTGGTGTGTCGTCAGCCGCATCAGAATTTTTGTTCTTCTTGCCTTTCTTTCCATTCACAACACCATCTATCGTCTGGTCCACTTTTTCCTTCACTTTCTGTTCAACCTTGTTCTTCAGATTACCGAGAATACCCTGAGCACAAGCATCGCCTGAGCCAATCAATGTCATAGCTACAAAAAGTGCAAATGCCTTTGAAAGCATTCCTTTTCTTTGTCCAAAATTTGTCATAATTGTCTTTCTTTAATTTAGTTGTACATATTTTGCGTGCAAAGTAATACAATATTATATATATATACAATCCCCCAAATGGGGGTTTGTGGATGCTTTTCCTTGAAAAGAGCTCACTTTCTGCGTTTTTCATACAAGTTTCCATGACACCATCCCACCAAAACATGTTGCACCCACATACACAAGAAGGTTATGCTCGTAAGGCCCAGCTCGTTACGCTCGTAAAGCCAAACTCGTTGCGCCCACAAAGCCAACATCCGTATGCCCGCAACGAAAACGAGGCAAAAGCCTTGCCTCGTGCGACAAAGCTTTTGCCTCGTGCGGCATAAGTTTTGATTTATTAGCCATAAGTTTTGATTTGTTGGTTCGTGCCTTTGCTGTTGCAGGGGAAAATAAGCTTTGCAACAAAATTCGGCACGAAATACAAAAGAGCGTGATCACACTCATTTTTCACACTGCAAAGTTACGAAAAAAAATCGTAATTGTCAATAGTCGGGGAAGTTGAGTTAGATGAAAACAATTAACTTTCTCATGCCTTGCACCTGTTTTTAGGGAAATAATTGCTACCTTTGCATTTGGGAAATACTAAAAAAAACAAATGACGATACATGAACTTTACGAAATATTAGCCATTGATGAGAGTTACCGCATAGAGCGTACCAGTCAGCTTGCTTGGCTACAGCGATCCCAAAGTACCTGTTCCCATCCAGCCAAACGATGCCTACCTCCTCCTCTTCGGCGATCTTGGTCATGTGGTGACCGACGATGCAAAGTCGCTCCGCTGCTCCATCCGTGCCGTAAAGGGCGAGATTAATTATGACAAGTATGAGGAAGAAGGCGCTGTGATAAGTAAGGTTATTCCGGATTTGTAGCATTAGTAAAACAACGATAAATATTACAAGTAGCCAAAAGAGTCAATGCATAGACAGGAAGTCGCAAATAACCGTATAGAGTACTTTGATTTGGCAAAGGGAATATGCATACTGCTTGTGCTGTGGTTTCATATCAAGTCGCAGTATAACATTCACTCCTGTGTCGATATATATTTGGATGCCATCAGAATGCCTCTGTATTTCTTCTTGTCGGGATTTTTCTTCAAGCCTTACAACAACCTCACTATGTTCGTTGGCAGAAAGACATCATCCCTGCTCATACCATTTGCCTTTTTCTACCTTACCACCTCGGTGCTTCTGCCAATTGTGATACACCACACCACAGGCATGAACTTCAGTACAGGACAGGATTGGCACCTAATATACGCTTTTCTCACTTACAACGACTATCCTAACATTCCACTGTGGTTTTTGTGGGGATTATTCGTTTTGAATATAACATTCTACGGACTTCAGCGCTTCATCCGCCACGATATTATTATTGGAATATGTTGCCTTGCGATCGGACTCACCTTGGGATATGGATGGGAAATGCCAGCCTCGCTCAATAAAGCATTCTGTGGGTTGCCTTTTTTCTATATGGGATATATATTCCATCGGCATAACATAATAAACCGTATCAAAAGTTCACACATCATTCCCGGTTTAGCATTCCTTTTCGTTGTAATAGGGTTAACGAAATCCTCCTCAATACCAATATGCATGCTTCTTTCTGTAGTTGGTGTCATGCTGCTCATATATATCAGCAAAGCCATCGGACATCTACCCTTTGTGTCTTATGTAGGGCGCTACTCCATCATGCTACTTGTAACGCACGAGCCCATTATTCGCATTCTCTCTGCATGTCACATCAGCAACCCTATGCTCGCATACTTACTTCTCATAGTATCATATCTCGGAATCATTCCTTTTATGCGAAAATACATGCCGTATGTCACGGCTCAGAGAAAGATTTTTGATACATAAAGACTCACAATAGCCCCTTGGCATCCTACCACAAAAACTGTATTAAAAACAATATAAATATGACAAAAGTTAAAATCACAACAACACTGGGCGACATCATCGTTCGCCTCTATGATGAGACACCTAAACATCGTGACAACTTCCTCAAACTTGCAAGCGAAGGCTACTACAATGGCACGCTCTTCCACCGAGTGATCAAGGGATTCATGATTCAGGGCGGCGACCCTAACTCTATCGGAGCTCCTGCTGGACAAGCTCTTGGCACAGGCGGCCCTAACTACACTATCGAGGCAGAAATTATGCCCGAGCTGATACACAAGCGCGGAGCTCTTGCCGCAGCTCGTCAGGGCGACGAGGTGAATCCTGAGCGCAGAAGCAGCGGTTCGCAGTTCTACATTGCATGGGGACAGCAGTATAAATCGAGCCAGATTGCTCAAATGGAGAAGCAGCTCCGCATGCAAGCTGAACAGCAGATTTTCAACGGGTTAGTGAATGAGCGCAAAGTGGAAATCATGAACCTCAGACGCAATCGCGACCGTGAGGGATTAATGGAGTTACAGACAGAACTTGAGGCTCTCACTCACAGCATTGCCCAGCAGAAGGGAGTTGGCAAGCTTTCCGATGCTCAAAAGGAAGCATACACAACAATTGGCGGCGTGCCTCATCTCGACGGACAATACACTGTGTTTGGCGAAGTTATAGAGGGACTTGAAGTCGTGGAGAAGATTCAAAATGTTGCTACAGGCTCTGCTGATCGTCCTGTGGAAGACATTCAGATGAGCATGATTGTTTTATAACCACACAACTTTCCCCCACCTTCTTTACAATATTTTCTGCATTTTTTCGTTTCTATATATAGAAATATGTAAGAAATAGGTGTAAACCTATCGTAAAGAGGACAAGAAGTTTTGAAGCATTCACTTCGAAAAATATTATATATATTGTTGATAATGACGAGTTTTAGCGCTATTGCCTCGGTGGGCGATAGTGCCTATTCGTCATTTGATATTATCGAAGTGCTAGGCTTGTCAACAGAGTCAGAAAACAGCAAAACGGAAGCGGCCACACAGGAGATCAGTGCCAATATTTCGGTTTCGCCACAATCTCCTACTGCAAACTCGGCACAAAGTGTTGCCTCTGAGCCTGACTCAATCAAAGTGAAAAAGACATTCAACCCTACTGGCGAACACCCAGAGGAGTATGGCATGGACTTAGACGACCCCGAAAACCTGAAGCCAGACACTGCCGTATATGACACAAAGTCGGGAATGTACAAAGTAGGCACCATGCTGGGAGATAAGTTCCTGAGCCAGCCATGGTTAATGACTCCTGATGAATATCTTAAATGGTCGGAAAGAAACTCTTTCAGCAAGTATTTCAAGACACGCAATGATTCCATGTTCGTGACTAAGGGAAAGGATAAGTTTGACTTCTCGAACATGCATTTCGACCTCGGCCCTGCTGAGAAAATTTTCGGCCCTGGAGGCGTGCAGATAAAGACTCAAGGTAGCGCAGAACTGAAATTCGGCTACAACTATAAGTTTACCGACAATCCTTCGCTTTCAGAACGAAACCGCACCATCAAGTCGTTCGATTTTGACGAGAAGATAAACATGAGCGTCAATGCAAAAATCGGTGACAAGATGGACTTCAATGTCAACTACAACACTGATGCCACCTTCGACATGGACACAAAGAACCTCAAGCTTGCATACGAAGGCAAAGAGGATGAAATTGTGAAGCTTGTGGAGGCGGGCAACATTACATTTCCTACCAACTCAAGCTTGATACGAGGTTCCAGCTCGTTGTTTGGTATTCGCACGGATTTGCAGTTTGGTAAGCTGAATCTGCAAGCCGTAGTAAGCCAAAAGAAATCGCAATCTAAGAGCGTGAGCAGCCAAGGCGGCAGTCAGCTCTCAACATTTGAGATTCAAGCATATAACTATGACGAAAACCGTCATTTCTTCCTTGCTCAGTACTTCCGCGACAACTATGACCGTGCGTGCTCTACCCTTCCAAACATTACGAGTGGCGTGACCATCAACCGTGTGGAAATCTGGGTTACAAATACTGGAGGCGCAACAGAAAATACGCGCAACATCATCGGCTTGGTTGACCTTGCGGAGCAGAGCAAGATAAGCAATTCTCAATGGATGGGTACTGGCACTCCAAACCCTGCCAACGCCAGCAACAATGAGTACTCCACACTGGTGACTTCATACTCGGAAGCTCGCGAATCGGATAAGACGAGTTCCATCCTTGACCAAATCATGCAAGGCGGCGTTGACTATGAAAAAGTGGAGAATGCGCGCTTGCTGACATCAAGCGAATACTCTCTGAATAAATTCCTTGGATATGTGAGCCTCAAGTCAACACTGCAGAGCAATCAAGTGCTTGCGGTGGCCTTTGAATATACTTACAATGGCCAAACCTACCAGGTAGGTGAGTTCTCTGGTGACTTAAAAGACAATGACAAAGCACTCTTTGTTAAGCTTCTGAAAAACACAAGCAACTCGCCAAAGATGGGCAACTGGGATTTGATGATGAAAAATGTGTATAGCCTCAACGCCCAATCGGTGCAGAAGGAAAAGTTCAAGATGGACATCAAATACCTGAGCGACACCACAGGCGTGAACATAAGCTACATCCCAGAAGAGCAGTTCAAGCAGACAACACTGCTGAAGATGCTGAACCTTGACCGTTTGGACGACAACCAAAAGACAAACCCTAACGGCAAGTTTGACTTCATTGAAGGATACACAATACAATCGCAATCTGGACGCATAATCTTCCCTGTTGTTGAGCCTTTCGGCAATTGGCTGAGACAAAAGATTGGCAATGATGCAATTGCAAGCAAGTATTGCTATGACGAGCTTTACGACTCAACAAAAACTACAGCGAAGCAGATAGCAGAAAAGAATAAGTTCACACTCACAGGCGAATACAAAGCAAGCAACGGCAGCGAGATTGACCTTGGCAGCATGAACATACCTCAAGGCTCTGTGACTGTGACTGCAGGAGGCGTTACTCTGACAGAAGGAAGCGACTATACCGTAGATTACAGCATGGGACGCGTCACCATCATCAATCAGAGCATCATCGACGCCGGAACAAGTGTGAATGTGAGCCTTGAGAGCCAATCTGATTTCTCTTTAATGCGCAAGACGATGCTGGGATTGAACTGGGATTACGACTTCACGAAGAACTTTAGCATTGGCGGTTCGCTGCTGAAGGTAAGCGAGAAACCACAGACATCAAAGGTAGCAATGGGCGAAGAGCCTCTGAACAATATGCTGTGGGGATTCCATATAAACTGGAAGCAGCAATCACAGTGGCTCACGAACATGATTGACAAGATTCCATTCCTCCATGCCTCTGCACCGTCAAGCATCTCATTCACAGGAGAGTATGCCCAGCTGGATGCAGGTGAGGCACACGGCACGCAAGGCAACGCATCGTATCTGGATGACTTTGAGAATACAAAGACACCTATCGATGTGAGCAACCCTAAGGAATGGGTGCTTTCATCTACGCCGTCGCATTTGCCGAACGGCACTCTGAGCAACGACCCTAAATATGGCTATGACCGCGCGTTGCTGGCATGGTACAATATTGACCCTCTCTTCACTCGACGCAGCTCTTCTCTCACTCCAAGCCACATCAAGAGCGACTTGAACCAATTGTCAAACCACTATGTGAGAGAGGTTTATGTGCGTGAGGTATATCCAAACCGCGACACAAACACAGGAGAGAGCAACACGCTGCCTGTGCTGAATATGGCATACTACCCATCAGAAAGAGGTCCTTACAATCTTGACCCTGATCTCACAAAAGATGGCAAACTTAACAATCCTAGCAAGAGATGGGGCGGTATGATGAGAAAGTTAGACACGAGCGACTTTGAGACATCGAATGTGCAATACATTGAATTCTGGATGCTCGACCCATTCATCTATTCAAAAGGCGACAAGAAGGTGGGTGGCGAATTCTACATCAACCTTGGTGATGTGAGCGAGGATGTGCTCAAAGACGGCAAAAAGTCATACGAGAGCGGCATGCCTGTCAACTCTGTTGCCACTTACGCAGAAACAGCTTGGGGACGCGTGCCATCTGAGAAATCTGTTGTGTATTCGTTCAGCAATGAGAGCGGAGCACGACAGAAGCAAGACATCGGCCTCAACGGCTTGTCAGACAAAGAGGAATACGATTACGGTATTTACAAAGATTATCTTAGCTCTATCCAGCATGTTGTGGATCAAGCTGTTTGGGATTCAATTTCTCGTGACCCTGCTGGTGATGACTACCACTATTTCAGAGGAAGTGATTTTGATGCTCAGCACACTTCAATACTCGATCGCTACAAGCACATTAACGGAACGGAAGGCAACTCGCCAAATACAAGCGAGTCAGGCGAGAGCTACAGCACTGCCTACAAAGCAACTCCTGATGCGGAGGATGTGAACAGCGACTACACAATGAACGAGTACGAAAACTTCTTCGAGTATCATGTGAGCATCCGTCCTGAGGACATGAAGGTGGGCAGAAACTTCATTGTTGACACACAGAAGTACAAGGCATCTCTACGCAATGGTGAGAAAGAGGAAGTGGATTGGTATCTGTTCCGCATTCCTGTAGATGAGTTTGAGAATAAGTTTGGCAGCATAAACGATTTCTCAAGCATCCGCTTCATGCGTATGTATATGACTGGTTTTGAAGAGCCTATAGTTCTCCGCTTCGCCAACTTAGATCTCGTTAGAGGCGAATGGCGCAACTACACACAAACTCTCTACACAGGCGACAAGCCAAGTGTGAGTGGCTCAATTGTGGCAAGTGCAGTTAACATTGAGGAGAACAACGACAAGACACCTGTCAACTATGTGCTTCCACCTGGAGTGACTCGAATTCTCGACCCTTCACAGCCACAATTAACTCAGGATAATGAGCAGGCATTGGCACTGACTGTGGAGAATCTTGCCACAGGAGATGCTCGTGCTGTGTATAAGACCATGAATCTTGACCTTCGCCAGTATAAGCATTTACAAATGTTTGTTCATGCTAATGCAATGGAAGGCGACCACGAACTGGAGGACAACCAGATGAGCATGTTCCTTCGTCTCGGCAGCGACTACAAGAGCAACTATTACGAATATGAGATTCCACTGACGCTCACTCCTGAGGGACACTATGACACTTATACCACTCAAGGATGCAAAGCAGTGTGGCCAGAAGAGAACATGCTTGACATTGACTTCAGCATCTTCACCGACCTGAAGCACGAGCGAAACAAAGCAAGAGCTGCTGGTGGAGCAAGCTACACGCAACTGTTCTCTGACTATGACCCAAACAAGCCAAACAATAAAGTAAGCATCATTGGTAACCCATCGCTGGGCGAGGTGAAAACAATGATGATTGGCGTGCGCAACAACGGCAGACGCACTGGAGGCATTGAGGTGTGGGTGAACGAGCTTCGCATGCAGGATTACAGCAATGAAGGGGGCTACGCTGCTCAAGGCAACCTGAATGTCCAGCTTTCTGACCTCGGCTCTGTAAACCTCACTGGTCATGTGGAGACAGCAGGATTCGGTGGCCTTGAAGAAGGAGTGAGCCAGCGCAGAGACGATAATCTCTACGAATGGAGCGTGACTACCCAATTTGAACTCGGCAAGCTTTTGCCAGAAAAATGGAAGATGAATCTCCCGCTCTACTACTCTTACTCTTGGCAGAAGATTTCTCCTAAATATAATCCTTTCGACACAGACATGCTGTTGAAAGACGCACTTGACGAATGTGCAAATTCCTTCTCACGAGATTCGCTCAGCAACCTCACAGAGAGCATAGTGAAGAACAAGAACTTTTCTCTAAGCAACTGGAAGTCTGGACTTCAAAGCCGCAAGCCAATGCCGTACGACCCTGCTAACTTCACTGTAAGCTACAGTTACAGCCAAAGATACAAAACGGGAGAAACAACTGTGTATGAAAACGAGGAGAACTGGAAATTCAATCTCTCATACCGCTATGCTCCTAAGTATAAGGCATGGGAGCCATTCAAGAATTTGAAGGGAAAATCAAAGTGGCTTGACATTCTGAAAGCACAGAACTTGCAGTGGCTGCCACAAAACATTTCGTTCAACACAGACATTACTCGCAACTACTACGAATTCCAGGAGCGAGACATCGATGCTGGTACTAAACTCCCACTCGTGTTCTCTGAGCAATTCCTTTGGAATCGCGACCTCACTACTCAGTGGGACATCTTCAAAGCTCTCAAAATGTCGTGGACTTCTTCTACACATGCTGAGATTGAAGAACCTTACACAGTGATTAACAAGAACTTGTACCCTGACGAGTATTCTGCTTGGAAGGATTCTGTGAACCGCAGCATTGCCTCGTTCGGTCGCCCACTCACTTACAGAAGCACATTCACTTCATCATACCAAGTGCCATTGAACAAGATTCCAATTCTTGACTGGGTAAGTGCAGATGCTTCATACAATGCAAACTACAACTGGAATCGCGGCACAGAACTGGAAGACGGAACTTCGCTTGGCAACACAATATCTAACCAACGCACATTGAACATCAACGGCAAGCTGAACCTTGAGACACTCTATAAGAAGTGGAAATTCCTTGCAGATGCAGAAAAGCGCCTTTCTGGCAACAGCAAGAAATCTACAGCCACAAAATCAAGCAACAAGAGCACTCAAAAAACAAAGGAGGACAAGAAGGCAAAGGATGATAAAGATGCTAAAGACGGCAAGGATGCTAAGGATGGCAAGGATACAAAGAACGACAAGAATAATGCTGCCAACAAGAACTCTAAGCCAACAAACAGCAGAGCAAGGGGTATCACCAAAGAGATCACTTTGAATGACTCTACCGCTACAGAGCTGAAGCATAGCCAGAATTCTAAGCGCATCATGGTTCGAGCAACTACAGCCGAAGGCAAGAGCTATACCCTCAAATATTCTAAAGTGGATGCAAACACCATAAGGATCAAGAACCGCGACACGATTCCTGTGAAGGTTTCGGTAGTAGCTAAGCAGCCATTGGAAAAACTCAGTTGGTACAGAACTGCTCAAGTTGTGGCAAGAGGACTTATGACTGTTCGTAACATCAGCATGTCGTATAGAAACACTTATGCACTCACACTGCCTGGATTCAGGACAGAAGTGGGCGATGCGTTCGGACAGAAAAACATCGATGGCCTTCTTTCGCCTGGTCTTGGATTCGCATTTGGCGCAGTCGGAGACGGGTACATCGAGAAAGCGGCACAACATGGATGGCTGATGCAGAACGATTCAAACATCACTACCCCTGCAACAAGCAACGCCATGGAAGATTTGCAGCTGAAAGCATCGCTTGAGCCATTTAAGGATTTCCGCATCGACCTCACTGCAAGCCGCACGGTGAACAAGACAAGAAGCGTTCAATTCATGTATGCTGGCATGCCTGCAACACAGAGCGGAAGTTTCTCGATGACAGTCATTTCTGCTAAGTCAGCTTTCGAGAGCGGAGGCAACATCAACAACAACTATTACTCTAAGCATTTCCAGAAATTCCTTGATAATATTCCTGTCATTCAAAATAGGTTGGAAAAGAAATATGCAAACACCACTTATCCTAAATCGGCAGGATCGGAATGGGCAGGTAAGCAATACAACGCAGAGAACGGAGGAGTGAATCCTTATTCGACAGATGTGATGGTACCAGCATTCCTGTCAGCTTATACAGGGTCAAACGCCTTGACTACTCCTCTGAGCATTTTCCCTTCCATTGCAAGGATGCTGCCAAACTGGAGCGTGAAGTATAGTGGATTGACAAAACTGATTCCATGGTTTGGTGAGCGATTCAAGAGCTTCAACATTAACCACGGATATAAAAGCGTGTTTGCAATTGGCGCATACAATTCATTCACAAACTACATGGAATATATGGGAGATATGGGATTCATCAGCGATGTGACAACAGGCAATCCTATACCAAGTTCGATGTATAATGTGTCAACCGTGAGCATCAACGAATCCTTCTCACCATTGGCAGGTGTCGACATGACACTTAATAATGGCATGACTGCAAAGCTTGAATATAAAAAGACGCGCACCCTGAACCTTTCAATGACAAGTGTCGCACTCACTGAGAACTTCTCAAACGACATCGTTGTTGGCCTCGGATATAAGATAAAAGATCTAAATCTGTTCGGCGCGAAATCTATTCAAAGCAGCGATGCTCGCTCGAAGAAGAGCAAGAGCAAGTCGGCAAAAGAGAATGAGAAGAATGCAAGCAACCGCTCATCAAACAGCCGCGCTCGTACTATTAGCCACGACCTGAACATCAGAGCTGACTTCTCATACCGTATGCAGAATGCTCTCAACCGCAACATTCAGACAGCAATCACTACTGCCACAAGCGGCAGCACGGCTTATAAATTGGCAATGTCGGCCGACTACACTTTCAGCCGTCTGCTCACTCTTAGCGGATTCCTTGATTGGCAAAAGAATGTGCCTCTGGTGTCACAATCTTCATACCCAACTACTACAGCTGATTTTGGCATCAGCATGAAATTCTCACTCACTAGATGATAGCACAGTTTTTCACAGCTCAAGATTGGCATGGGCTTACAGCTCACCTCTCACGACTTAGCAACGCTGATTTCCGAAAAGCAGAGAAGCATATTCGCGAGAGCATACTGCCAAGCGTGCCTTCAAATGTGTTCTGGCAAGCCCTTTTAAACCTTATTATATTTAAAAAAGCTGCTTTCATCACAGGAATGCTGGCGCTGAAAAGCCAACTGAAGACAGATACTAATACGATAGAAAGTAAAGATGCACGGGATTTCGGTAGTAAAATCGCAGCCGAATGCCCCGATTCAGTACCCAAGCTATTGAACATTGCATTACCAATGCTACAAACAGAAAAGCAAATTTCAAGCCTCTTCTCTATATTTGCAGTACATGACGAAAGGCAACAAATTGCAGCATTGCTGAAAATAGAGTCACCGCTTACATATTTTGTTTTGTTCAAGACGCTGAAGATGATTCCTGACAATCAAGACATTGTCAGAAAAAGCTGCATCTACATCATGAAACGCAACAATGACATTTCGTACAACATGGTCAGCATACTAAAAGCATACTTTGGCATAGATGAAATGAAAAGCCAGCTGGCGCTGCGGCTTGACACCTACGAACTAAGCTACCTGGACAGAAACTACGACACCTTTCTCCATATTCTGAACGGAAAGCGCCCGAGAATATAGAAAAACCTAAGGAGGAAGAAGATAATAAAAGATACTAATACGCAACAAGATAATCAATGCAAGACATTTCATTATATGAACTAAACTCTCTCGTTCGCAAAACGATTGACTTGTGCATGATAGACGAGTACTGGGTGCGCGCCGAGCTAAGCGAGGTGCGGGAAAGTCGCGGACATTGTTATCTTGAATTCATACAAAAAGACGAATTCAGCCACGGCATTGTGGCAAAGGCAAGAGGACAAATCTGGGCAAACAAATGGGCGTTCTTGCGGCCATATTTTGAACACACAACGGGACAACGGCTTTCGGCAGGTATGCAAGTGCTGGTGAAAGCACGAGTTACTTTTCATGAGTTGTATGGATTCTCTCTCAACATCTCAGAAATAGATCCTACTTTCACGCTCGGCGACATAGCTCGCCACCGACAAGAGATTCTCAGAATACTACACGAGGAGGGAGTGGACACCATGAACAAGGAACTGCCACTACCCCGCTTGCTCCAGCGCATTGCTGTCATCTCTTCTGCCACTGCTGCTGGGTATGGAGATTTTTGCAACCAGTTGGCTAACAATGATCGCAATCTTGTTTTCTTTACAGAACTATTCCCCGCAGTTATGCAAGGAAACGAGGTGGAAAGAAGCGTGATTTCCGCCTTAAACCTCATTGCAGAAAGGCGCGACGAATGGGATGCAGTCGTCATCATTAGAGGCGGAGGAGCAACATCCGACCTCACAGGATTCGACACTCTTGCTCTTGCAGAAAATGTGTCTCAATTTCCTTTGCCAATCATAACAGGCATAGGTCATGAGCGCGACGACACAGTTATCGACATAGTATCACACACTCGGGTAAAGACGCCAACTGCTGCTGCAGAATTTCTCATTCACCACCAAGAGCGCGAACTTGACTTGCTTGAAGACTTTGCTGCAAGACTTAGCTCAGAAGCGAGAAATAAGCTGACATACGAAGTGCAGCATCTGCAATTGCTGACGAGCAAGGTGCCTGCTTTATTTTCCACATTCAAAGCCCGCGAAGAACTGCGCATCACTAGAACTGTGATGAATTTGCAAGGCCTAAGCACTCAGTTCGTAGAAAGGGAGAGGAATAATATAGCCTTTATAGACAACAAGTTAAGCACTTGCGCCTTGCAGCTGATAGAAAAAAACACGAACAGCATTTCACTCATAGAGAGCAAATTGGCAAGCGCAAATCCTGATCGCATCCTTCGGCTTGGATTCAGCATCACTCGCTTAAAAGGATCAGCAGTAAAGGACACTTCTATGCTGAAAGAAGGCGACGAAATAGAGACAACTTTATTAACAGGAACTATAAAATCAACCATAAGTAGGCGTTCATAATTATTTTTTATTACAAAAATCACCTACGAAAGCATTATATAAATATTTTTGAAAACCTACTTAACATGGAGAAAGAATTGACATACGAGCAGGCAATGAAACGCCTCCAAGAGATTGTTGAGAAAATCGAAAGAGGTGAAATGGACATAGATTCATTAGCCACAAATCTCAAGGAAGCAAAAGATTTAGTGGCATTTTGCAAAGACAAGTTGACGAAAGTGGAGGCAGATGTAAAAAAATGCCTGGATTTGTGAAAATTCCGTAAAAAACTTTTAACATGTTTGCCCAAACGGATTTTTTTATATAAATTTGCACCGAGATTTGAATGAACTCAACCCAATTTTCGGAAATTTAGTAAGTATAATGGAGAAAACTCTTGTAATTTTGAAGCCAGGTGCTGTTCAGCGCGCACTTGTTGGCGAAGTAACTGCACGATTTGAGCGCAAAGGCCTCCGCCTTGCAGGAATGAAGATGATGCAGCTCACTGACGAATTGTTGAATGAGCACTATGCTCACTTGGCAGAAAAGCCATTTTTCCAGCGCATTAAGAATTCCATGATGGCTTCACCAGTTGTCTGCTGCTGTTACGAAGGCGTTGACGCTGTAGAAACAGTAAGAAACATGACTGGCAGCACAAACAGCCGCAAAGCTGCTCCTGGCACTATCCGTGGAGACTTCGGCATGAGCTTCCAAGAGAATATCATCCACACTTCTGACTCTCCCGAAAACGCTGTAATCGAGCTCAATCGATTCTTTAAGCCTGAAGAAATTTTTGACTACACTCCTGGCGTATTCCAGTATCTGTACGCTAACGACGAGTATTAATCAAATACATTTCCGAAAGCTACTTACTTTACCAAATTACATTTTCTAACCAACCAAAAAGAAGACAAGTGAAATTAAGTTTTATAAAGAAAGCCCTTGGTGTGACATTATTCTCAATGGTGTCAATTGGTGGATTCGCACAGGATCTCATCGCTAAGCAGGCACCATCTGACAAGAGAATGAAGGATGTCAACAATGTGAAATTAACACGCGCAGTAGGATCATCTGCAAATCTTAATGATCCTGCATCTGACATCTACACAAATTGGGACAACAATTTCTACAAGGTAGAAGGACATGTGGCAGCAAACTACAAGATTGACCTCCGCGGTTTCCACATGCCAACTCCAAGCCGTAAGATTACATCTAACTTCGGCCCTCGCTGGGGACGCCAGCATGCAGGCCTTGATATTAAGGTTTACATTGGTGACACAATTCGTGCTGCATTCGACGGCAAAGTTCGTGTTGTTAAGTACGATGGTCGCGGATACGGATATTATGTTGTGATTCGTCACCCTAACGGCCTTGAAACTCTCTACGGCCACATGAGCAAGCAGATTGTCAAGGAAGATCAGATTGTTCACGCAGGCGACCCAATCGGCCTTGGCGGTAATACAGGACGCTCAACAGGTTCTCACCTTCACTTCGAAACTCGCCTCCTCGGTCAGGCAATCGATCCAGCATTCATGTTCGATTTCGAGCGTCAGGATGTAACTGGCGATTTCTATGTAACTCGCACAGGCGCAATTTCAAAGGGTAGCCAGGCAGCTCGCTCTACTCGCCAGATGGAGACATCAGAAGCTAAGGCAGTAGCTACAAACGAGGTTGAAGCAATAGAAACTGCAGCAGCTCCTGCACCAGCAAGAACAGCAGCAAAGGCTCCTGCAGCAAAAACAACAAAGCCTGCTCAGAAGAGCAATGCAAAGCAGGCAAACTATTCAGTGAAGAATGGCGATACTCTCTACTCTATCGCACGCAAGCACGGCACAACTGTTGACAAGCTTTGCAAGCTCAACGGCCTCAAGTCAAATTCAGTGCTTCGCACAGGACAAAAATTAAAGTGCTCATAAACTAACACATACAGAGCAAATAAGTCATAAGCACAAAATGGCACGCATACTAAACAAATGCGTGCCGTTTTATTATAATCGCATCACACAATATATTATTATATTACACATCCCAATTACATTACACATCCCAATTATATCCCCCCTCAGAAAATGGACACAAATCAGCAATTCAAGCAAGCAATGGCTGGCTGCAGAGATATTTTCCAAAAGAAGTTGCACGACTACGGAGCTGCATGGAGAATCATGCGCCCATCAAGCGTGACTGATCAAATCTTCATCAAAGCAAATAGAATCAGAAGCCTCGAAGTTAAAGGCGTTTCGTTAGTAGGAGAAGGCATTTATCCAGAGTTTCAAGCAATTGTCAATTATGGCATCGTGGGGTTGATTCAGCTTGAGCTTGGCTATGCTGAGCGTGAGGATTTGACTGCAGAAAAAGCAATGGAATACTATGACAAGTATGCCCAAAGCGCTCTTGAGCTCATGCTGCGCAAGAATCACGACTATGATGAAGCTTGGCGCTCGATGAGAATCAGCTCATATACTGACCTCATCCTCATGAAATTAAACCGAACAAAGCAGATTGAGGGGCATGACGGCAAAACCCTCATCAGCGAAGGCATTGATGCTAATTACCTTGACATGATCAACTATTCTGTTTTCGGGCTTATCAAGCTTGCAGAGCAGGCAGAAGAGAATAAATAGAAAAAGGGTGAAAGGCAGCATCCTTTCGCTAACACTCGTCACACAATAACCAAAATAACGACAACTGATGCGCAAGAGGACAAAGATAACTGTGTTGAAAGCAGCGGTAAACATTTGCCGCGTATTGCTTGGAGGCACCTTCATCTTCTCAGGATTTGTGAAAGCAAACGACCCTATGGGCACCGTTTACAAGCTTCACGACTACCTGGCATCTTTTTCCCTTGACATTTTACCAGACACATTCCTCTTAGGATGCTCCGTAATGCTGTCCGTTTTCGAATTCATGCTCGGCATCGACATGTTGTTTGCGATGAACAAGAAACGCACAGCACTACTCACCACCCTTTTCATGGGGATAATGACATTGCTGACCATTTACATTGTCATTGCCAACCCAGTGTCTGACTGCGGATGCTTTGGCGATGCGATTATTCTCAGCAACGAAGCCACTCTTGGCAAGAACATCGTGCTGATGGCGGCTGCACTTATTGTGCTGAAATACAAGAAGCTACTCATAGACAAGGTAAGGAGCAGCTTAAAAGGTTTCATATCACTTATATCATTCTGCAGCATCGTTGCATACATTGTTTACTGCATCGTTTGCTTGCCACATATTGACTTCCGTCCTTACAAAGTTGGAACCGATTTAAGAACAGAACTAGAGAAAGCTAACTCACAATCCTCTTTCGATGTAAAAATCATCTACGAAAAGGACGGGCAAACGCTTGAGTTATCTACCGACGATGACGATCCCGACTCAACATGGACATACATTGAGACAAAGCGCACTCCTACAGAAGGCACGAAGTTGGAGCTTTCTAATTTCTACATTTACAATGCTGATGATGAAGAGATTACAGACGACATTGTTTACGCCGACGGATACACGCTTTTGTTAATCATTCCAAATCTGCTGAATGCAGACGAAGGATGCGTTGACAAGGTTAACGAGCTCTACGACGAAGCCATAGATCAGCAAATCAGCTTCTATTGCCTTACAGCATCTTCTGATGACAAATCACAGAATTATTGGCGCGATCACACTGGCGCAGAGTATGAGTACAGCATTGCTGATGACCGCTTGCTCAAAACCATTGTAAGAGGCAATCCAGGGCTTGTTCTAATGAAGGACGGCGTGATTGTGAACAAATGGAGCAACTACAATCTGCCAAGCTCATTAGCCGACTCATATTGCAAATAATATAATATGGGCATGACAAAATTCCGCTATTGCTTGGCATCTAAGCAACAATGCGTCTTTTTATGAGGCTTTGTTGGTGTTATTTAGCGAAAAAACCTTATCTTTGCACCTAATTATGC
>JAGHVC010000002.1 GCA_018064505.1 Candidatus Minthosoma caballi
ATCTTAGATCTGATACATGCATCAGAAGGTAGCCAGCTTCTGTTCTCTTCTCACAATACAAATCTTATTGATGTAAAGAGACTGAGAAGAGATCAAATCGTTTTTGTCAATAAGACGGAAGATGGCGCTACTGAGGTCTATTCATTATATGACTTCAAGGATTTCCGTGAGAATATGGATGCAGAGAAAGGATATATACAAGGTCGATTCGATGCAGTACCTTATGTTGATTCTTCTGTTGATAGTATAAAACAATTATTGGAGGGATAACCATGGCAAGTAGAAGAGAAAAGGCACCCGATAAAAGGATGCGAAGAATTGCCTTGGTGATCTGCGAAGGTGAAACTGAGGAAAATTATATCAACCTGTTAAAGAGGTGGTATAAATCCCCTGTACGCATTGTGTCTCATGTTGAAGGAACTAAGATTAGTCAGTCGCTTGTAGATAAACGCACAAAGGAACTTAAGATTTCTGCACTAGACAAGGTTGATACATTTTTGATGTATGATATGGATGTTACTGCCGTCAACGAGAAAGTTACGGCATGCAAAGCAGAACTCCTATTAAGCAACCCGTGTTTTGAAATTTGGTTGCTTCTACATGCGAAAGACCAGAAGTCTTCCTTAAACACAGATGCGGTACTAAAGGAACTGAAAAAGAGTGCCACTGTATGGAACAACTATAACAAGTCGGTTTATACTGATACACAAAAGACATTTTTGAAAGAACACATAGGCGTAGCCATTGACAGAGCAAAAGCGCTTAAGGAATTCCTGAATCCTTCTTCTAATATTTATAAATTGGTGGAGATTCTCAAGGATAAACTATAATATTTATAGCCTCAATCATCAATTATACTAGAAGACCAAGACATCAAAAAATATGTAGCAAGTATGTGATTTTTTATGTGTTTATTTTTGGTTATTTGGGTGAAAATGAGTACCTTTGCATCGATTTTGTTACATGTTGCTTTTGGATGCTTATTCCCGTTTTTGCAACATGTGAGCAACACCCGGTGCTAACGCATTGATAGTCAATAATAGTCGTATTCGAGGAGGTTAAGTAAGGACTCAATTATTCGACATAAAAGCAAAGGCGTGTGACTCAGCAGGGGCACACGCCTTTGTGTTTAGGTTTTTGTTTTTCCTTTTTATTGAAAAAAGGATTAATCTTCAGTGTCTTTATAGATTTTTCTGTAAGTGCCATCTGCACGCTTCTCTATGTAAAGACCATGAGGCTTAGAGATGCGTCTGCCTTGCAGATCGTAGTAGGTAGATGGACCTTTTACCTTTTCTGAATCAATGTCGCGGATTACTGTTGCGCCATCATCCTTGACAAGAATAAAGGTGTTGAGACTGTTTCCAGGAATAGGGACAGTCAGCATATTTGTTGGCGTCTCAACAGGAATTTCTGTTTGTTGGCAAAGGTTTTCTGTTTCGTTGCCAGTGGAGAGAATGTGTGTGCAGCTCTTAACTTGAGTATTGCTTGATGTAGGGAAGAACAATCGCAAGTTATATGCTTGATTTGTAGCGGCAATAGCCATTACGATGATGGAGTCCCCCTTGACATAAGCAGTTGTCTCGAATGGGTCTTCTGTTTTAGGCTCTGTATATCCTGATGCAGTAGCTTTAATTCGAGTAGTGCCTGTCACATATTTAGAGAAATGAGACATGACAAATGCTCGTGGCAACAGCACATTCTTCTTGTTTTGAGTACCATATTGTGACTCGCCTGTGCCGACAAACGCCCACTGTGCTCGCATGTACCAGTAGATGTAGCCAGTACAACCCGAGAGCATGCACTCGTTCAGCTCTTGAGCAAATTGGAGCTGTTCCTTCCAGTTTGGCAAACGATCCTTCAAATAGTCAGTCACAGAGTGCTCAGTCATCCAAACTTCCTTGCCGTATTTTTGTGCAAGAGTGTTGGCTGGCTTCATGTATTCCAAAGGTGGGTGACCGTAGAGGTGACCCGCTATGATGTCGATCTGCTCGCGTGCCACTGGATCGTTGAGCAGAGCGTCTGAATAGCTTTTGTCGAATCCAAGTGGCTCTGCGCTGATGAGACGAACACCATCGTATGTCTCTCTGTCAAGCATGTTAGCATAGTTCTTGACCAAATCGACTTGCTGTTGTGGAGTGTAGAGACATCCAGAATAGCTAACCCACCAGTCAGGTTCGTTTTGAATAGATACAGCATCAACTTTCACCCCTTTAGACTTCATGTATTTCAGGTAAGAGTTGAGCCAAGGAAAAAACTTCTCATAGCAGTCTTTGCGCAATTCGCCACGCTGATTGCCTTGATCGTCAGCGTTTCCGCCTTGGGCAGTGCCATTGGTTTTGTATTGGCCAGGAGGTGACCATGGTGTGCCGAATACAATGCCACCGCGTTGCTTTACGATTTTTGCAGACGGAACGCAGCCTTGCCAGTCGTAAGGAGTGTCCCAGCCTACATCTGAGGCAGTGATGTCTCCTTTGAAGTTAGGGGAGATTTCCATGCGCATGATATTAAGCCCAATCTTCGATGTTGGGCCATAGAGCAGCCTCACAGGTGCTGTATCTGTTCCAAGCGGACACATTAATCCGTCACAGCAAGCCGCTCCAAATCCCGTCACTTTCTGATAAGTTTTACTTTCAGTCAATGTGATGGTGAGTGTTTTTTGTGCGTGGGCACTAAATGCGATTGCCAACGCAAAAAACAGAGAAAAAGACTTTTTCATTGGATTGAATATGAACTAATAACTTTTTTGTATTGTTTTTATCGCCACAAAGATAAAGATAATATTATAAAAAAAGAGAAAAACTGGCTACTTTTTCAGTTTTCCATAGAAAATTGATTAGGACACAATGAATTCAAGTGTCAAAACGCAGCGAGACAATAGTTCAATAATCTCTTTTGTGTCTGACAGTAGTTCATGGATGCTTTAAATTATAGCTGCGAATTCGGAGTTTTACATTCTCTCGAAGTTGCTCTTGATACAGGGTGAGTTCTTGGAGATGGAAATTGCCGATAGGAAATAGGGAAGAGAGATTGGATACAAAGGAGTTTTGAGCGTTTATGCCGTTGGCAATCAACACTTTTGCGGTGTTGTCTATTTTGATGCTGACGGAGTCGTTGAGGCAGTGAGAGATTGTGTCAGTTGTCCACGATGCAAGATTGATAACATACTCGTTGTTGGAACAGATGACAGGATTGATAGCAGAGGTGCTGGCGACGGTATTGTAGGCTATGATCACTCCTGTGTCGTCAGCTTTGAGGGCTGGGCGAATGTGTGAAGAAGCATTGATGTCTTCCTTTGTGACTCTATATCCACAAACATAAGCAGCCACCATCTTACTTGCTGTTGCATCGTCCATTTCCTTTATTAATTCCACAACGCATTTTGCTCCTTGGCTGAATCCTGCCAAAACAAATGGACGGCCATTGTTCTGATGCTGAAGATAATAGTTGAAAGCATTGCGCACATCGTTTATTGCAAAAGGGAAACGCTCATTCACAACGCTGTCACCCTCCATCCAAGTGTTTAGCGAGATGTGGCGATAGTAAGGGGCGAAGAAATTTGCACTGTCAGCAAAGATCTCATCTGCCAGCTTATAAGAAGGAAGCATGGCGTTGCGTTGTGATTCGTCTGTGAGTGATGCATAGTGGCAAACGGAGCCATCGTCTTTTTGCCAATCAAATACGCAGGTAGGCAGGATATAGAAAATATCAGCTTTTGAAGCATCGATTTCCTTGCCATTGTCAAACCATAGATTTGTGTCAGAATAGATATTGCTGTCTTGCAAAACTTGACTGCATGATAAGCAGCATAATGCAAGAAAAACATATACTATGATGCCTTGCAGTCTTGTCTTTCTTATTTCCATATATTTGTTTTCATTTTGTTATTTGCCTACAAATATACGAAAAAAACAAAACATCAAGTTGTTCTTGAGATTTTTCGTACATTAATTTGTATGGCGATAAGAATGCGTTATGCTATATGCTCAATAAATATGACATTGAGGTGCGGTGAGATGTTGTAAAGTGTATATCTTTGCGGTGAGTTGTAAACACAATTGTTTAATCCATTAACACAAACACTATTATGAGAAGTATCACGACATTGGAATTGCAGTATGCGCATCGCTTTTATGGTTTCCAGGGTGAGGCTCAGTATCTACATGGCCACACAGGCATACTGACAATTGAAGTGGATGACACCATCACTCCGCAAGTGAATATGGTTTTCCCTTGTAATGAAATAAAAAAAATCGCATGGAGCGTGCTGCAAAATTTCGATCACGCTCTTGTGATGAGAGAGGATGATCCCCTGCTTCCTGCCATAGTGGAAGTATATGGGAAACAGGGGATAAAGAATGGACACCGCCTGAATACGATGAAGGGCGAGGCATTCAAGACGGAGTGGGCAACAGCTTACCCTGATTGCCGACTTGTGGTGACGAAAGAGACAATGACAGTGGAAGGAATGATAAAGATAGTTCATGACCTGTTGAAAGACAAACTGCCTATTGTCAAGCTTACATTCAGTAGTGGGGCGAATTGTGCATCACAAGAGTATGAACCGCACAACCACATTGAACGCTGTCCACTTTGCGGCATAGCCCTCAATGCGGATGGCGTATGCCCTAAGTGCGGATATAGACACGGGGATTAGTGATTTGTCACCTCATAGCTGATAGTGCATCCCTTCAGCAATGGAGAAGAGAGGTGCACTTTGACAGTGCCAGGGCGAGAGAGGTTGCTGATGTAAGCCAAGAGCCGACCATTGTGCACGCGTTGTTGATTGTCGCGATAGTTGCCCATGTCGGTGTTGTCAGAACCTTCCAGCGCGAGCAGTCGTGCAGGACCTTCGATTCGGCAAGTGATGTTGTTGTCTGCCAGACGGACTACATTACCATTGTCGTCAATAACCTCGATAAGGAGTTGATTGAGTGCATCAGATGCTGTGCAAGCGTCTGATGCATTGCCGTTTATGCTCGTGTTGTCGAAGCGGGCTCTGATGCTGCAAGGGCGAAGATTTGTGTTGATGGTGTATGAAGCTTCGTCTTTGCCTTCCTTACTCATGCCTACAGCTGTGAGAGTTCCATCTTCGTAAGGAATGTCCCAATAGATAATTCCGTTGCTTGGATCTTTTGATTTAGCATCGCCAACGATTCTTCCGTTGAGCGTGAGGCGCGCTTGAGGAGAATTAGTGTAGCAAACCACACGGATTGTTTGTCCTGCTTCATAGTTCCATGTGTCGAGAGCCTCTGAAGATACAGGAATAGTGCTGTCTCCGTTTCTTCCTCGACGAGCTGTGGCAGGGTATGTGCCAATGTAGCATACTGGTTGCTCACACCAAAGCGAAGCACGGAAATGACCGCGAGGCTTGGCGAAGCTGCCGAAGTCGAGTAATCCGGTGTTGAGACCTCGTGAAGGCCATCGTCCCGATTCTCCCAAGTAGTCAGTGCCTGTCCAAATGAACTGCCCGAAGATGAAATCTTTATCGCGCACAGCACACCATGCATCATATCCAACACCATTCTCTGAGCCGTAAATCACGCGTTTCGGGTAGGTTTTGTGATCTTCATCATAGCGGTTTTCTGTGTAGTTGTATCCTACAACATCCACAGCCTCAGGATATTCTGTCTGATTGCTCATGACCACTCCGGCGAGTGCGCCTGTCACAGGACGAGAAGTGTCTATGCTGCGTACGCATGCCGCCAGCCTCTTTGCAATTTTTCCGATGCGCTCAGCATTTGGGCGCTTAGGGTCGTAGCCTCCAAACATTGGCTGATTGATGGCTGCATTCCCTCCGTCGAGGATAGGATGAGAATATGGGTCGTTAGGGTAATCCACTTCATTGCCTATGCTCCACAGAATGATGGATGGGTGGTTGCGGTCGCGTCTCACCATGTCGGTAACATCGCGGTCAATCCATTCCTCAAAGAAGTCGAAAGTGCCATCGTAGCTTGGAGTGCCCACATTCCATCCCTCAACCCACTTGCGCTTAGGGAACTCCCATTCATCACTTGCTTCATCCATCATCATGAGGCCGAGACGGTCGCAAAGGTCATAGAGAATAGGTGATTGAGGGTTGTGAGCACAGCGAATAGCATTCACTCCAATCTCTTTAAGTTTAATGAGACGGCGCTCCCACACTTGCTCAGGGACAACAGCTCCGAGAGCGCCAGCATCGTGGTGCAGGCAGACGCCTTTCACTTTCATGTTTTTCCCGTTGAGAGCAAAGCCGTGGTCAGGAGTGAAATCCAATGTACGCAATCCTGCCTTAATCTCATTTCCATCGATAGCATTATTGCCTTGCAAGAGAGTGGTGCGCAGGGTGTAGAGATATGGATCGTCAAGATTCCATCGATGAGGACGGTTCACATTGAGCTTCATAGCCACAGCGTTCTTAGCTGCCGTCACAGCAGATTGCGCTTTCGCCACAACTTTGCCATCAGCTGACAGCATCTCTACTTTCACGGTAAGATTGCTTGCTGCGTCGGCATTGTCCACTTTCACATCCATCAGAATAGTAGCGCTGCTATCGCTGATTTTCAGAACTTTGTATCCAGTTCCCCATTGTGCAAGATGGCACTTTGGCGATTCAATCATCCATACATCGCGATAGATGCCGCTGCCAGTGTACCAACGCGAATCTGCATATTTGCTGTGGTCAACACGCACTGCAAGCACATTCTCGCCTTCGTGCAAGTAAGGTGTCATTTCATACATGAACGAAGCATATCCATTAGGACGCTTGCCTAGAAGGTGCCCGTTGAGATACACTTCACTTCTATTGTAAACGCCTTCAAAATAGATGAATTTCAAAGCTTTGTCTTTGTCAGCCAAGTCGGTGGCAGACATTGTGAAATGCTTTCTGTACCATCCTATGCCGCCAGGAAGATAGCCAGTGCAGCTTGCAAGGGTAGGAGAGAGCTGACCTTCTATTGACCAGTCATGAGGCAATGTGCGACGCTGCCAGTTGCGGTCGGGCGCATCAGCTCGAGAGAAGAGTGAATCATCTTGCAAGGCAAACAGCCAGCCATCATTGAACTTGCTGCTCTTGCCAAACGATACCTGTGCATGGGAAGCAAGTGAAGCTGTCATCATGCAGATTGTGAGAATCAAAGTTAGTTTAAGTTTCATATTGAGTCAGAATATTTTTCACCTTCGCTATCGGAGAACTTCACCTGCGTGTGTGAAAAAGTGAATAGAAGAGATAATTTGAATGAATTTGAGTTAATGGCCTCTGACAAATTGCCCTTCAGGCATTTCGCCAAAGCAACGATCGTCGCCAAGTTCGTCAAAGAAAGCATCTGCCTGTTCCTTGCAGTATCTCTCGTAGTCGGACAGCTGGGTAGGAACGGCAAGTCGGCGAAGCAATTCAACCGTCACTCTCCAGATATTGTCAGCCGTGTCGAGGTTTACTCTTTCTGATGTAGAATGCGGTTCAATGATGAGGGGACCTATAGAGGCAATCTCTACACCAGGGTATTTCTGTACATAGTATGCGGCTTCAAGCACGAAGTGCATAGCAACCTTCTTTGGCTCAAATCCAAGCACATCCTTGAATGTTTCGCATGTGAGGGCAAGCAGCGGAGAATCAGCTCGTTCCATCCATGCAGGGGTGTCCATCAGCTCTTCAATGCTGTCTGCTTTGTGCTCGTTGAAAATGCTCTTAATCCTATCTGCAAGCTTGTGCATCTCGTTGTCGGAAAAACTGCGCGAGTGGCACGAAAGAGTGATTTCCTTATCTGTGTATTTCAGCACTCCTATGTTGTTGCTTGTCATCACGGTGTCGGGCATGTCTTCCCTCATAGCCAGCATGTTGCAAGGTAGATTGCTAATGCAGCAAAGAATGTCTGCCGCATTCTCAATGTATGAGCTAATCGGATTTGTGCCAACAATGCGAATATTGACAGATGGGTCGTTAGTCTCATATTCTTGTTTAATGCGTTTGTTCCAGTCGGCAACGCTTTTTTCTATATTATTCTCATACTCAGGGATGATAGCTACAATAGCTTCTGCACACGATGCTATTGAAGCATTGGCTGTTCCGCCAGCTATTGTGCATACTAAGGCGTTCCGACCGTTCGGTATGCCCGATTCCGACAGGGCGGTAGCGAGTACTCTGATGCAATTGCAGCGTCCCTTATTAATGTCAACTCCAGAGTGGCCGCCAAGCCCTCCATCAATAATGATTTTCTTAAATAGCATGCCCTCTGGCACGATTCCCTTTATGATGTTCCAATGCGCCAGTTGCAAATATGCGCCAGCGGCTCCAGTAGTGATTTCATCGTAGGCTTCAGAGTCGAGATTAATTACTTTTCTGCCACGAATGAAGTCTTCGCTAAGAGCTTCGGCTCCGCTCATGCCGTCTTCCTCATTAGTAGTTGTGAGCACTTCCAGCGGGCCATGCACTATGCTGTCGTCAGCAAGAATGGCAAGCGCCATTGACAAGCCTATTCCATTATCAGCTCCTAACGAAGTTCCTTCTGCTTTCATCCATCTGCTGACACTACCATCAGGGTTCTTCACTTCTTCAGTGTAAGGTATAATCTCATCAGTGAGAGGGTTGAATGCTTTGCCGTTGCGCATATAGCCATCTTTGGCCACGCACACCATGTCCATGTGATTGAGAATGACAACAGGACTTGCGTTTTCATAGCCAGGAGTGGCATCTTTTTCTATCACCACGCAGTTTTGTGCATCGCGCTTGAATCGCAACCCGTGTTCCGTGGCGAACTTGCAAAGAAAATCTGCCACATCTTTCTCATGATGAGATGGGCGGGGAATAGCATTCAGCTGACGGAAAATATCGTGGAATGTAGGCATTGCAATGTGATGTGTTTCTATTATTTTCCTCTTTCCTCTTTCCTCTTTTCTCGTTTCTCTCTTCTTTCTCGCTCCTTCTTATCTTTCTGTTCCTCAATAGCCATCTGATAGTTGTTAATAACAGCACCAGTTACCAAGTTGAGCAGCAAGAATGCAGAGAGGCAGAACCAGCTTACATGGTAAGTTGTGATTACGATTGAGTTTACGCTAATCAACCCATACTCGCTGGCTGTGATGTGGTTGTATCTCAAATCTGTCCAATCCTCGCCAGTAAGTTCACGGAACAGAGTGAAAATAGCTTCGCCAAGATCTCCGAATGGATCAGGTGAGTTGCTCGGAGCATTAGGAGCTTTCTCCATATAAAGCTCATATTTTTGCAATTGCTCTCCCTTCAGTGTGCTTGGATCAGGGAGCTTAAACATTGAGACTCCGGCAATTGCGTATAGATAAACAAAGATGAGGAACAACACCAGGTTGTAGAACATGGAAGTCATCGACTTAACCAACACTGACACAATGATCTTTATCTCTTTTGCGGTACGGAGCAAACGCATAATACGGAATACTCGCAACACTCGGAGAGCCATCATTGCAGACGCGTTGGCGACCATCGTCTCTGGCACATAACCAATCAGTACGAGTAGCAAATCGAAGATGTTCCATCCTTCGCAGAAGAAGCTTTTTATGCTTTTTGCAGCAATAAATCGCAGTATAATTTCAGCAGTGAAGATGTAGAGGATAATCTGCTGAATAATCTTGATTGTTGGGTCGCTTGTGTAAGTTTCCACGCCAATCAAGATTGAATTTATCAGGATGACAATAGTTATAGAAATTTCAAAAATGCGGTTATACGCAATTTTAGAAGCTAGTTCTTTAATACTTTCCATGTGTTCAAAAAAATGAGTCAATGTTCTGTCCATAAAACAATGCAAAGATAGTCAAAATGATTTAAACAAATGAAAAAGAATGTTTGAAAAAGCATGTAAATGAGACAATGTGGCATCTTTTAATGGCTTGCTAAAAGTTTTTATTATAGTTTTAGAGAAAAAAATAATACTCATTGTTTTATTATTACCGCAAATTGTGTAACTTTGTAGCGATTTTTAGATAAAAACGAAGTCTTTACCAAACAGTTTTTTCAGAGAACAACAAATTGAAATGTTTAGTGCAGTATCATTAACTATAATTGTTATTTTAGCTATTGCGTGCGGGGTTTTATTCTATTTGTATAAGAAAGAATCTGTTCAGTGCAAGAAGCTGAAGACTGGAGTGTCGATTCAGAAAAGCTATTTGCAGAATATGAGTCATGAGATACGCACCCCACTGAATGCGATTTGCGGTTTTTCACAGATTCTGTGCAACCCAGAAATGAAAGGTTTGCTTTCGGATGAGGAAATAGCAGAATATGGCGTTATCATTCAGAGCAATACAGATATGCTTAGTACTTTGGTCGGTGACATCCTCGACATTGGCGACATGGAAAGCGGCAAATACCGTCTCAGCATGGGCAATTGCAATGTTAATGATGTGTGCCGAAAGGCTATAAGTACCGTCATATACCGCTGTCCTGATAGCGTGAAGATGTATATGACAAGCGATGTTGCTGATGACTACATTATCCATTCTGATGCTAAGCGAGTTGAGCAAGTGATTATCAACTATTTAACAAATGCAGTGAAGCATACGATGGAAGGTGAGATTCATCTGCATGTTTCTCTTTCTGAAAACGCTGGAATGGTGACTTTCTCTGTGACAGATACCGGTGAAGGAGTCCCTGCCGACAAGGCCGACATTATTTTCGGTCGCTTTGAAAAACTTGAAACATTTAAGCAAGGCACAGGGCTTGGCTTAGCAATCTGTCGAAGCATTGCCGAACAGCTTGGCGGTGAAGCAAAGCTTGACATTAACCATCAGGGAAAGGGAGCTCGTTTCCTCTTCACCCATCCAGTGAAGCAGGGTAGCTAAAAGCAGCATAATAATAGAGATAAAATCTATAGCATACGATGCTCTCCTATACAAAAAGGAGAGCATTTTTTATTTTATTTGGAACTTCCGCAAGGTTTGCGAAAGCGAAAAATTTGGAGGGAGAAAAGAATTTTCTCTACCTTTGTGCAATCGTTGACAAAAGTGAGATTTTTACCAAAAAGAAAGTGAGAAAATGGGATGTAAGAAAATGAATGAAATTTACACGATTGAATGCACAAACTTGCCGATGATGCCCGACCCAAGGCAAGTGATGTATGTGGAGAGGGAGTACGACTGGTATATGAATCAGTTCGTTATCCGTCACACACAAAAATTCAAGACTGTGTTCTCTGGCTTAGGGTACGATTTCTGCTACCTGCCAGACATGCAGCAGATGCTGGGCATGGCATTCTGCGTCAGCCAGATCGTCAATTCTTGTTTCGACTTCAATCCGTCTCTGTGTAAGTTCAGTCACATGGAGAAGAATCGTGCAGTGTTTTATTGCATGGAACTCAACAGAGACATGGAAGCGAGCCTAGTGAAGCAGTTCTACGAATTTGTCATCCAAGTAAAGGATGCAGAAGAAGCATGGGAACGCCACGAAGCAGAGCTCTACCGTATGAGAGTCGCCAACGAGTCTCTCATGGAAGTGCAGGAACTAAATTCTGTAGAGGTAGTTGATGCCGTTGAGGTTATAGATACCAACGAAGAGGCTAGTGCTGATGCAGTTAGAGGCATTGAAACTGGAAGAGGTGTGGATGGAGGAGAAACTCAGCGCGCATCTCGTCAGTTGACGGTGGAAGAGGAACTTGCAGAATTGCAAACCCGTATCGACAACCTGCGCAAAAGGGGAGTTGCCCAAGAACATCTTCAGAAATTGGTTGAGGAGAAGAAACCGCTTAGCCGTCTGCTCATCACTCACGACTATCGCATCTTGTTGCCTGACTACGGAAATGCAGAGGTTAAGTTGCAGCCAATACACAAGGCTGTATTCCTTCTTTATCTGAAGCATCCTGATGGCATACGATTCAAGGAGTTGGATAACTATTCCGATGAACTGTTTCAGATATACATTTCGCTTGCTGACAGGGGCAGTACAAACTCAATAAGAAAAACAATATCATCGGTGTGCGCACCGACAAGCAACGCTATCAGTGAGAAGTGTTCCAGAATACGAGAGGCATTCTTGGGACAAGTGCCAGACGAGAGTTTGGCTCAGCAATATTTCATTACGGGACAAAGAGGAGAAAAAAAGCACATCAATCTCGATCGTGCATTGGTGACTTGGGAATAATCAGGTGGAAGTAAGCCCATATGAGGGCAACAATTAAGAGGAATAGCAAAGCATAGCCAACATAAATGAGTGTGGTCCAGCTGATGACGAGGTACACGAGCATTGCAACGCCACATAATTCAATAAGATAGGTGATGCCGGGCACGATGTAGAAATGGTGATACACTTCGTCAATCACAGCGATGAAGGTGATGATGACCAGCCACATAAGCACCACGAGTGAAGCCATGAGAGGTGGCAAGACAAATGGGTTGAGTGTTGGATGAAAATAGTATTCTTGCCAAAACTCTGGAACGAAATTCTGGACAGAGGCATAGAGAGAAGCCATGATTGCTACAAGGGCAATGAAGAGCAGCGGGTAAGGACTTGCCATCTCTTCGAACTTGAGCAGTTGTGGCTTTTTCATTTTTCCGTCGCGGAAGATGAAAGCGCAGATGCCAAGCACAACAAGGGCAGACATCCAGATAGCACGCGAAGTGGAAAGCGCATCAAGCATCTCAGAGATTGTGTCGTCAGGAGTCGTGCCTTTCAGCAGTTCGTGCTCTGGAATCCATCCCATAGTGAATTGATCGTGAGCCACTTTCACCCAAATGGAATCAATGCTGTCTCCAGGCATGAACTTTATTTCTGCCACAGCAATGATGTCTCTGTCATAGATTGTGCAAGTGTCTTGTATGATGTCGCCCTCTCGTGGAGTGAGTGTGAGCGAGTCTGCTTTCACAATGAAGTTGAAGTTGTTTGTGTAGTGATGTGTCAGTCGGAACATGATTGAGTCCACCTGCTGAGGCGACAGTTGCAGCAGTGAAGTGTCATTCATGGCTGCAGTATCCACCACATTCACAATGACACTCACAGAGTCAGAATCTGTTGTCGCGCTTTCTTTTTGCTCTGTCACCGAGCCGCCAATGCACGACATCACCATCATCGCTATCAATATGTAAACCAGCTTCTTCACTTCTGCCTTACGATTTCTTTATTTTGTCTTACCTTCATTACGCATTCCTTGCAATCAAACTCCAAATCAAACATTGAGCCGTTGTCGAGCTTGAGTTGCAGCAATTGTGGTTTGCCACCTTCTCTCAAGCAAATGCCAAGAGAACGGCGAATACAATGCTTGCATAGCATCAGTGGCGTGTCAGCATCGTGAGTCAGTTCGTATGGAATGCTTGGCATGGAGGCAATATTTTTGTTGTTTTCTGCCGTCATAGGGGAGTGCGGCAGCTCCATCTGTGGATAGAATTTCAGCCTCTCCTCAGTCAGTTTGCTTGCCAATTCCCTTCGCCATGCTGACAGAATGGATGAAGGGATAAAGTAGTTTTTCCTATACAGCACATCAACCTTCCTTGCTTCAAAAATCGTATCGCCAAGTTTGCTTAGCTGACGCTTTATGTTGTCAGTTTGGTGAGTATGAGCAAGTTCTGTAGGGGCGTCTGTTGCAATTGTGGCAGTAATGCCATCGTCATCAGTCATGCTTATGCCATTTTCCCTCACCTCAATGTCCACATAAATATGCCTGTTGGAAGACGGCTTGCTGAGCAATTTGTCAAACTGCTGGTCTTGATTTCTGTATAGCTGCTTTGCGTTTGGGAAACGGAAAGTTTCTGCATTATTCACTCTGCACCCCACCAGTTCGCCTTTTTCTATGTAGCACAATCCGTCGCCGTTGTGAAGCTCAGTATGCTTGTCGATAGGTTCGCCAAGCGACTTTGGCGTGTCGAAGTTTGCATCAGGGCGGTTTGTGCTTTTTACAAATCCGCGATTGAAACTCTTCATCACATTTGGCTCGAAGCTAAGGCTAATGTGTCCGCTCGAGGCTCGGCAGTAACTATTAGGATGCCTTGCAATTATGGCATTCAATGCGTTAGAATAAGCAGCCGTCACATTCTTCACATAGTCTGCATCCTTCAGCCTTCCTTCTATTTTCAACGAAGTTGCTCCAGCTTGCAGCAGAGCTTCAAGGTTGTTTATCTGGCAGTTATCTTTAATAGATAAAAGGTGTTTGCCTTTCACAATAGTCTTGCCGTCTGCTAATAAGTCAAATTTCATGCGGCATACTTGGGCACACTCGCCCCTGTTCGCGCTTCTGCGGAACAGAGCTTCGCTTGCGTTGCATCTGCCACTCAACCCAACACACAAAGCGCCATGCACAAACACTTCCAACTCAGTGTCGGGGCACTCCTTATGAATCTCCGCAATCTGTTCTACCGTCAACTCTCTTGCCAACACTACTTGAGGAAATCCCAATTCACTCAGCATTTTCACTTTTTCAGCCGAGTGATTATCCATCTGTGTTGAAGCATGAAGTGGAATAGGGGGCAGATTAAGCGACAAGATGCGCAAGTCCTGAATAATCAGCGCATCCACCTTAATTTTCCATAGTTTCCAGATTAGGCTTTCTACTTCCTTCAACTCGTCGTCATAGATGATGGTGTTGACAGTCACATACACCCTCGCCTTAAACAGATGAGCATACTCTACTAACCTTGCAATGTCCTCAACACTATTGCCTGCAGCAGCTCTCGCTCCAAATCTCGGGGCCCCAATATACACGGCATCAGCACCGTGGCGTATTGCCTCAATGCCGATGTTAGTGTTCTTTGCCGGAGAAAGGAGTTCAATGCTACGCATGCTCATGCTTCTTTATTCAATATCATTAATATTGTATGGAGTCTCCTGATACACATAGTAGTTCAACCAGTTGGTGTATAGGAGGTTGGCGGCAGCTCGCCAGCGCACTACAGGCTCTTTCGAAGGATCATCGTTAGGGTAGTAGTTGCTTGGCATGTTGATAGGCAGACGCTTAGCCACATCGCGCTTATATTCGCCGTCGAGCGTCAATGGAGAATACTCGAGGTGGCAAGTGATAAAGATCTCGCGACCATCGCGAGCGCTCACGATTGTAACACCTGCCTTGTCGCTTTCAGCAATGATGTTAAGTCCTGGCACCTTTTCCACATCTTCTCTTCTCACCTCGCAATGGCGGCTGTGAGGAGCGAAGAATACATCGTCAAACCCTCGGAAAAGAGGCAGCTCCGGTGCAAGCATCTTATGTTCAAACACGCCGAATACCTTAGCAGGCGTGTTGTACTTCGGAATGTTGTAGAAGTGGTACAAGCCAGCAAAAGCCGCCCAGCACACATAAATGGTAGAGGTTACATTGTGGTGAGCCCAGTTGAATACATCCTGCAGCTCCTCCCAGTATGTCACATCTTCATAATCAATGAATTCCAGAGGTGCGCCAGTCACAATCAGACCATCGTACTTCTCCTTCTTCATGTCCTCAAAGTTACGGTAAAAAGCCATCATGTGCTCCACAGGAGTGTTCTTGCTGGTGTGCGACTTGATCTTCATGAATTCCACTTGAATCTGCAAGGCAGAGTTCGACAGAATGCGAATGAAGTCTGTTTCTGTGGTAATCTTAATAGGCATAAGATTAAGCACAGCAAGGCGAAGAGGGCGGATTTGCTGTGAATCCGCTCTCTTATAGCCCATAGTGAATATGTTCTCCTGCTTTAGCTCTTCAATTGCAGGAAGATTATCTGGAAGAATTAAAGGCATTACTTATTTTACTTTTGAATGCAAAGTTACGCTTTATTTCTTACATAATAAAAAGAAAACATAGGAAATTCGCATAGCAAGATGCGTTTTGTAATGTGTCGTTTTTGCTATATCCTTGATATTTCGTACTTTTGTACTAAGTTATAAAACATTTCGACCTTCACAGCCTATATAGCGATTAAATATGCATTTCAAGACAGACGAAATTTTATTTCTCGTACATTTAACTTACATGGAGAACAAACCACCTCTTTCCAGCATTCTCGATGCAAAGGGAAAGACCGTGGGAGAATTGGTCAATGGCGTTGATGTGGATGCCCTGGACATGGGGAGGTATTACAATGCTTGCATCAATGGCTTTGACTGGAAGAACACTCTTACTGCAATCAGGCGTAATGCTGCCTTGATGAGCACTCGTATCTGCACCACTCACTTTGACCAGGCTTACGGTGGAGGTGGTGGCATCAGCGTGGTGTTCATCAACGATGAGAAGGGGGAGGCTGTGGTGGCTTTCCGTGGCACTGCCGACTATGAGTGGGCAGACGATTTCGTAGGCGGCAACACCATCGACTCGCTTCAGCAGATCAATGCTCTGGAGTGGTACAAGAAGGTGTATGCTGATTTGAATCTTGAAAAGTATTATGTGACCATAGCAGGGCATTCCAAGGGTGGCAATAAGGCAAAGTATATTGCCATTCTCAACGACACGCCGCAGCGTTGCATGGCTTTTGACGGACAAGGTTTTTCTGACCGATTCATGGAGTATTACCGAAGCCGCATCTTGCAGCGTCAGGGCATCATAGAGAACCATAACATAGACTTTGACTATGTCAATATCCTCCTCAACGATATAGGCAAGAAGACTTATTATGTAGGTTTTGACTATGGTATCGGAGGAATAGCAGAGGCACACATGGTCAACACATTCTTCAATTTCGGGGAGAATGGCGAATACACCATGGAGATCAATACTAACGGTCAGAGGCCTGAGATGCAGATTTTGGATCAATTCCTCAACAGTCTTGTGAGGTCTGCTGTCTCCGAACGAGAGAAGAACGAGACCAATGAGTTGCTTGGCTTATTGGTGGAAAAAGCCTTTGCCATACGCAGTCATAGCATCACTGTCAATGAGTTCATGAACTACATGTGTGACTTAATCAGTGATCCTAAATACACCGACAACGCTGCCTATCTCATTGCCTATTGCGTGAAGTATTCGAGAAATGTGCCAGACTTTTTCACCGCCATAAAGAGAGTGATGGAGCACTTCCACATGGATGCCATCCTCAGCGTTCTGGATATGTTTGACAATTTCGTTCACTCCAAAAGATTCACAGCTGCCCTCACCATTTCCAATTTCCTCGTGCTGCATGTCAGCCCTCTCGTTGTCTTGAAGGTGAAGTCTGTCATGAAGAAGAAGTACGCTGTTGATCTTACTACGGAAAAAGTGCGTCAGCTTCTTACTGTCGTGTCCATGACAAAGAGGATGTTCAACGACCTTGAAATAGAGATGGACGGTTCTGACATTATAGTGGAGGAGAATGAAGATGATGCATTGGTAGGTGTGCCTGACAACTTGAATATCGTAGTCCTGGCAGGTGGTTTGTCCAACGAGCGAAACCGTTCGTTGCGGACAGGTCAGATTGTTGCCGAGACTCTGAGCAAGAAGCATAATGTCATCCTTGTCGATTCCTTCATGGGATATAAAGACAGAGAGGAGTCCATACCTAATGCCTTTGCAAAATGCAGCAAATATTCTTTACCGCCAAAGGAAGTATCGGACGAGATTCCTGACCTTTGGGCAGTAAGGAAAAGGAGAAGAGACCACTCCAATTCTGCTTTCGGTCCTAATGTTCTTCAGTTCTGCAAACAGGCAGATCTTGTTTTCATTGCCCTTCAGGGTGCTAATGGTGAGAACGGCAAGATCCAGGCTGCTTTCGACCTCCTTGGCATCAACTATACTGGCTGTGGGTATTTTGGCTCTGCCTTGACCTTCAATAAGGATGTAGCGAAGCAGGTGATGAAGAATCACGGAATACCTGTGCCTAAGGGTGTGTGTGTCAAGAAGGACAAGATAGACATCGATGTGTCGGAATATGATCTCCATTATCCTGTCATAGTGAAACCTTGTGTCGGTGGCAGCGGTCTCGGCATCTCTGCAGTCAACGATCCACAGGCATACAAGAAAGCCTTGAAGGAAGCTTTCCGATGGGAGAGCGAAGCTGTAGTCGAGGAATATGTGATAGGCAGGGAGTTCTCTGTGAGCGTCATCAACGGCAAGTCTCTCCCTGTGCTTGAGGTATTGCCTTTCGATGATTCGCACAACAGCATTGTGGGGATTGGCAGAATCAAGAAGAACTACGATTGTCCTGCCGACATCAGCAACAAGCTTGAAAAGCAACTGAAGGCAGCAGCAGAGGCAGCCACCCAATGCCTTGGACTTCACGCCTTTGCCAAGGTTGATTTCATAGTCAGGGATGACGACACCTTCGTTTGTCTGGAATGCGATTCTCTTCCTGACCTTGCTCACGACTCTAAGTTGGCAGTAAGTGCCAATGCTGCTGGCATCACCTACGATGAACTTTGCAGCAGAATCATCGAAGCAAGTCTTGCAAAGCAGTAGTACCCTTCGGATCAATAAGAAAAACATTCGCCCTAATTTCTGTAATACATAAAAGTTCCACAGTATTTGATGTTATCACCAAATACTGTGGAACTTTTTTATTATCGCTAAGAATAAGAGGGGGCTTGCCTTACTTATTCTTAATATACTCTACAATCCACTGACCTACTTCCTTTGTGCCGTACTTTCCAGCGCCTTCCACCTGGATTTCAGGAGTGCGTACATTCTGGTCGAGAGAAGCATCTACAGCTTCGCGAACAAGTGCGCCTTCTTCCTTGAGGTCGAAGTACTCGAACAGCATTGCAACAGAAAGAATCTGAGCGAGTGGGTTGGCGATGTTGAGGCCCTTGCCCTGAGGCCATGAGCCGTGGATAGGCTCAAACACAGGAGTGCTGCTGCCTGTAGAAGCAGATGGGAGAAGACCCATAGAGCCTGTGATTACAGAGCCCTCGTCTGTGAGGATATCACCGAATGTGTTTTCTGTTACCATCACATCGAAGAACTTAGGATCCTGAATCATGCGCATTGCAGCGTTGTCCACATACATGAAGTCTGTCTCAACATCAGGATACTGAGGAGCCATTTCCTGAGCAATCTTTCTCCAAAGACGAGAAGAAGCAAGTACATTAGCCTTGTCAACCACAGTGAGGTGCTTGCGGCGCTGGCGAGCATACTGATAGCCCACCTTCAAGATGCGCTCCACCTCTGGGCGAGAATAATAGTTAGTGTCGAGAGCATCCTCCACTCCGTCTGCGTTGATAGAAGGCTCCTGCTTCTTGCCGAAATACATGCCTCCAGTCAGCTCACGGATGCAGATGAAGTCAGCGCCACGCACAATCTCATCCTTCAATGGTGACTTGTGAATAAGGCAGTCGAAAGTTGTTACAGGACGGATGTTGGCGTACAATCCGAGCTTCTTGCGCATAGCGAGCAAGCCCTGCTCTGGACGCACCTTAGCAGATGGGTTGTTGTCAAACTTAGGGTCGCCTACAGATGCGAAGAGCACTGCATCTGCCTCCTCACACACCTTGAAAGTCTCTTCTGGGAATGGGTCGCCTACCTCATCGATAGCGTGAGCTCCGCAAAGAGCCTCTTTGTAAGTTACCTTATGTCCGAATTTCTCAGCCACTGCGCTCATCACAGCGACACCTTGTTCCATGATTTCTGGACCGATGCCATCACCAGCCAGAACTGCAATTTTCAATTCCATCTTTCTATATGTTTTTGTTATTTATATTCAAATTAGGCGCAAAGTTACTACTTTATTTTAAATAATGTGGAAATGATGTGATAAAATCCATCATAACCCCACAAACTCGCGCGTCACTAACCTAAAGCAAAAATGTTATAAGTTATTTCTTACACATTACTTACGAATAAATTCTCTCGTGAATAGTCTTATCCTCCATAAAGCATGGATGAACAGGGCCGAAGCCATGCCCGAACTCATATTCAGCTCCCAAGCTGATAGCTTTATTAATGAATTCTTCCCCTTTCTTCACAGCCTCAAGCAAAGCATATCCCTTGGCAATGTAAGTAGAAATTGCAGAAGAGAACGAGTCGCCTGTGCCATTCACATTGTTAGTGTCGATGCGAGGCTTGCAAAACTCGTGCACCTTGCCAGTCGTTGCATCGTAGAACCAATCCGACAGCGTGTCGTTGCCGTTGTCTATCGACTTGATGATGACGGAGTTGCCCCACTTGCCCAATTCCTTAATATCCTCAGCAATGTTTGCAATGCTATGACCCATCAGCACCTCTGCCTCGCGTCTGTTAGGAGTGATGAGAGTCGCCAGCGGGAATAGCACATTCTTGTATGCATCGATAGAATCGTCGCTTACAAGTCGTTCGCCCACCGAGTTCACCACAACAGGGTCGATGACCTTAGGCACATTAGGATAGCGTTTCAGCACCTCGCCCACGCCTTCGATGATGGCGGCGCTTGGCATCACGCCAGTCTTTATGCAGTTAGCCCCCACATCGCCGAGAAATGATTCCGCTTGCGAAGCAATAACCTCCACTGGCAGAGGGTGAATACCTTTCACTCGCTGTGTGTCCTCGTCCACGATGCAAGTGAGTGCGCATGCAGCATATCCGCCACACGCAGTGATAGCCTTAATATCTGCCTGCATTCCAGCACTGCCCAGAGGTTCGCTGCCTGCAATCAGAAACACGATGTTAAGCGATTTCTTCATCTTTTTATCTTTATAATTGATGCAAAGTTACACAGATTTCTTCAAACAACGAAGAAACCATCAAGAAAATGCACCATAATGGGGGTATTGTCTTTAAAAGCGAAAAAGGGATGTCCTCCCGGATGTCCCTTTTCTGTTCTCAATAAGTATTAATTTTTTTTAAGGTAAAAAGATTGTTTTTAGGATGCTGCAAAGTTACGCACTTTAACAATTCTGAACAAAGGCGAAAGTATGTTAGATAGCATGTGTGTTCGGACACACAACGAAAAAATCACCTTTTTTAGCATAAAACACACTTTTTTCCGATTAAAAGAACAAAAAGAATGGCTAAAAGAGCACATTTATTCCCACTGCGTGAATACTCTTATTCACAGGGTATGAATACTTTTATTCTCGCGGCTTGACTACTGGTATTCACAGGAAGCGAATAACTGTATTCGCTGAAAGCACATTTCATGAATGATTGCTATTCCACTCTTCATCAACTCTTCATGCCCCTAAGAGGGTGAATATCAGCATGTTTCCTCCTGTCGATGAAGAGTGAAGAGTGTTTTTCATTTCGTCTCGGTTTTCAAAATAGGCGTGTCAACTGTAAGGAAATCAAAAACACTCATCACTCCTCACAGATGTAAGTTAGTTTACTGAAACTCTGTGTGTTATTGGTGTGATGAGTGTGTGATGAGTGGTGATGAGTCAAAAAGCACTCATCACATATCTAAAGTTCTAATATTCATGTATTTAAGTGATGCTTGTGATGAGTGACGAGTATTTCAATAATCTCTCCTTGATAAAGAAACTTGGAGACTTGAAATCCAGCAACACAGCTCGAATTATTATAATAATGTTATATGTGCAAAATTGAGGTTTTTTCTTTTTTTCTCTTCAATAAATGCACTCTAAATAGGTCACAGACGGTCGAAATTGAAGTTTTTTAGCCGTTTTTAGAAATTTTTATAAAAAAAAGTGCTTTTTGTAGAACAAGGAAATACTATTCTTATTACTTTTGCAGCGTCAAATTAAAAAAATGAAAAAGATGAAAAAAACATTATCAATGAGCTTTGTGTTGGCTCTTGTCATGGCAATCTTTTGTTCATGTACAGAAACAAAACAAGAACGAAGCAACACACCGATTTGCAACTACCTTTATGGAGTGGAGTATGACGACTACGATTTCCAGGCAGGAGTTAACTTCACCGAGAAAAGGTATAAGCCAGCAGCTGCGGCATGTTCAGAAGTTCGTAAAGGCAACTTCGTAGGTCGTAACCTCGACTGGTACATCAATTGCGATGCTGCATTTGTTATTAAGATAAATCACACAGACGATCACTTTGCGTCTATCGGCATGGGTGGCTGTCTTCCTGCATTCAACGACTCTCTTGCCAGTGCTGGTGGTGTATCCCCAGTTTATGGCATGCTGCCAATGGCAACTTGCGATGGCATAAATGAGAAAGGTGTTTACATTGGCGTCAATGTCATGCCAACAGGAGAAACATCATTCGATCAAAGTAAATGGAACACAGGAGCTTGGGGCAATGGTGCAGCATACACAAACCCTTCGTCAGACAAGACTTATTGCGTCAGCTACCTCACACGCGTCATCCTCGACCACGCCTCTTCACTTGCTGATGCAAAGCAGCTTGTAGAGAGCATCAACTGGTATGAGCCACTCAACTTCCCTCACGAGGGAGGCACCCAGGCATTCCACTGGCTTATTTCTGATTCTGTCAGCAGCGCAGTGCTTGAGTTCATTGACAACAAGCCATGCTTCACTGAGACAACAAACATCAATGAGCCATCGTACGCAACAATCATGACAAACTTCACCAATAAGCTCATGGCTGACGAACAGCTTGTGCAGACAACAGGTTGTGGCTACGAGCGTTGGGATCTTCTTCACGACAGCTATGCTGACACTCCTGAATCGTTCGAGGGAATGCAGAATCTCATGCAGAAGGTATGGTACACAAAAGCATACACAACAGAGATTGGCGACGGCTTCTTCTTCTCTGAATTCGTGAGCCCAGAGTTCCCTGCTCAAGAGATGTATCACAATCCTGACTACAAGAACAACGAGGCGTTTGCAGAGATGTTCAAAGCACAGAAAGCCCTCTTTGATGATAAGTCAAACTGGCACACTCCAACATCTACACTTTGGTACACAACCCACACAGTTATCTACGACATCCAGAAGCGTGAGCTTCGTGTCATGGTACATGAGGGACTCGATGGTCAGAAGGAATATTACAAAGCAAGCTTGAGTGAAAGCGGCTTCGTAAAACCAGTATTGGTGAAGTAAATTTGCATCCCTAAATAGCAATTGCCATATATATAGGCTAAAATAACTTGCAAAATGTCTTATATTTCGATATCAAGACATTTTGCAAGTTGTTTTTTGGTGGGAATTTATTATATTTGCGTACAAAATTGTATTTTATACAATGCTAATCTATTTATGCAAAAACACTCCCCCAACATAAAGGAAATGAAGAAACTATCATATTTGTTGCTTATTGCGTTTTCATGGCTGTTTTGCCAATGTGTCAATCGTCATGATGATGATGACATGGGAAAGGATTATCCAAGCAGAAAGACTTTCGCTGTCATTGACAACTGCATGAGTTTCATGAATACAGATCCGCAGAAAGCACACTGCATGCTTGACTCTCTCGCGCAAGAAAATCTTATGACGAAGCAGCGTTGCGACTATTACCATGCAATGGTGATATACAGCGGTGAAAACAACATTGACAGCGCACTCATAATTTGCGAACGCTTGCTTGAAAAGGGCGAGTTTGGCGATGACCGTTACCTCGAAGAAGAAATTTGCGTCTTAGCATCAAACATAACTTCTAGCAGCAATCGCCATCTTGAGACTCTGAAATACGCCAATCGCGGCATTGCCATTTGCCACGGTGACGAAACCATGCGTGATGATGAGGCTTCGCTGATGGCTCGAGTGGGAGAGGCAGAGCAATCTCTTGGCAGACTGGAGGAAGCATGTCAAACTTACGACCGAGCCCGTGAATTGCTTAGTGAGAACAAATCATTCGGTGGCCTTATAGCATTTATTTCTTTGCAGAAGAAGCAGGCAGGCCTATACAGCGAGGAGAAAGAGTATGACAAAGTGATTGACATCTGCCATGATGTGCTTGAATTGGTGGAGCGATTTGACCGTGCTCCTTCATTTGTGAATCAGCGTCCAGAAACAATGCAGGAGTCAAGCTATGCCACTCATGATTTTGCCGACTTCTATCAGTGCCAGATGTACGGAGAAATAGCTCGAACCTACAGATTGAAGATTGAAGATGGGCTATCAGCCGATGCGGAAGCTGATGCCGACTCAGTGAAATTGTACATAGAGAAGTGGGGAAGTACTATGGGCTCTCATTCTCCATCCAGCATAGCACCAGTGTTGCGCGAATTGCTTTTTGCAGGCAAGAAGAAAGAGTTTTACGATGCTTTGCCTGTAGTTGAAGATATGTTCAAAGGCGACAGCCTTGCCAGCGAGTATGTTGACTACCTCACCCTCGTGGCAACAGATGCATCAGACTGTGGTGACCTAAAGAAAAGCAATATCTACCTGAAGAGAGCTTTAGTGGTGAGCGACATCATTCGCCGCCACGAAATGCTGAGCGAGCTGTCAGAACAGATGTCGCTCAATATGGTGCAGGAGGAGCAACTGGCTCGTCAAGATGCTGAATATCAGTTGACAATCCTCAAGATTACCATTGTGTTACTATCAATGCTGTTGGCAATGGCGATAGTTGCAGTTGTGATTATCCTAATGCTGATTCGCAAGATGAAAGAACGCAAGAAGATCCTAAACAGCACACAAAAAGACTTGACCCAATCAAAGGTAGAAATAAAAAATCTTGCTCGTAAGCTTGAAAATGCAAAAATCGAAAGAAAGAATGAAAGCAGCAAAAGCTTGTTCGAACGAATCTTGATTGTTGTGGAAGAAAATAAGATGTACCTTGACCCGCAACTTGATATTGTGTCGCTTGCAGATGCCATAGGCAAAAGTCGATCGGTCGTTTCTGCTTGCATCAATAAAAACACGGGCAAGCCTTTCCGTCAGTGGCTGTTAGAGTATAGATTGGAGTTGTATGTGAAGATGATGAAAGAAAATCCCGATGCCTCTCTCGAAGATCTGGCAATGGAGTGTGGCTATCAGGACCAGTCCACTTTCCGCCGTCAGTTCAAGTTGAAGTACGGAATGACTCCTCGCCAATACCGAAATATGATTGTTGGCTCATCAAGGAAAAAGGGAAAAGATGCAGACAAAAATGAAAGCGATCTCGTAGTTGACGAAAGTGATCTCATAGCAGACGAAAGCGACCTCGTAGTTGACGAAAGCGATCTCGTAGCTGACGAAAGCGATCTCGTAATTGACGAAAGTCCCCTCGTAACAGATGAGAGTGACCTCGTACCAGACGAAAGTGGCGCTGAAGCAAATCAGGAGTTAACTCCAGAAATAAAAACAAACGAATAAATAAAACAGACAAAATATCATTCTTATGGAAACAAAAAAATACATAAAGCCGCAAACAAGCGTTGTGCTGCTTGGTGCAGAGGAACAGCTCCTCAATGACTCTCAATCTGAAGCAAATGCTGCAGGAAAAGATTTTGGTGGATTTAATGCAAAAGAAAGGGGGCTCTGGGATGAAGACTAACACATTATATAATATATATAGTATAATAGCAGGCTCGATTATTGCCACGAGCCTTCTCGCATCTTGCAGCGAAGATGTTGCAGAAACAAGCTTGGCAAGCAGTGCCACAGCTGTTGTCTCAGACTTTACTCCGGCAGAAAAAGCAGAGTGGGGTCTTGCGGTTCGTTCAGCCATCGACCCAACCACCAACCCGATTTCCTTCTCATGGTCGGAAGGTGACAAGCTTGCAATCTATGCTGGCAATGGTGATGGCATGACTAACTTCAACATCTCGACCATTGATGGCAAGAATGCGAAGTTCAAGGCTACGGGCTTCAACCTCAAGAATGGAGAGACATACCATGCTTTCTTTCCATACAATGCAGATTGTACTAACAAGAGCAATGTAGCAGTCAGCTACAATGGCATGACACAGTCGGGCAACGGCACATACGACCATCTTGGGACATACGACTATCAGATTGCATCAGCTACAGCAACTGGAGCTGCCGAGGCTGCTAACATTTCTTATGAGTTTAATCACGCAGGAGTTGTGTGCCGTTTCCAGCTCTCAGGCTTGCCACAGCTCAAATATTCCTCATTCAGCATCTCTGCTCCAGGTGTCATCACAAAGGGCGAGATGAACCTGACTGATATTCAGCCAGCTATCACAGCAGCAGCTGATAATGTGGAAAAGCAAGTCATCAAGCTTGGCAATGATGGTTTATTCCCAAATGAAGGCTCACTGACCATCTACTGCATGATGGCTCCAGCTAATTTGTCGGACAAGACTGTAACACTCAATCTCTATTCAGGCAAGAGCGACATGGCAATCATTTCCCTCTCAGTGAATGGCAAGAATATGGAAGCAGGCAAGGCATACGGCTATTCTGCTGCATACTTAGCACCAACTCCACCAGTGGATTTAGGGTATGTTGACCTCGGATTGGAATTGAGTGGAGAACCAATCTACTTTGCCAATAAGAACTTTTATATAGGCGATGTCAATACTTTTGCATGGACAGACATTGACCCTGTGTCTGCTACATGGGGACCAGACTGGCGCACTCCAACGCGTGAGGAACTTGAGACACTTTTCAACAAGCAGGTTATGGATTATCCTCTCACATGGGAATACTCAGAAGTCCTTGGCGGTGTATGGGTGATTAACAATGTTATGGAAAGTGAAATAGGTGAATCAGGAAAGCATCGCATCTTCTTGCCTGTAGTTGATGGAACTGGCGACTATTGGAGCTCAAAATTGAATAATGGCTCATATGCATGGTATTGCGAGGTGGATGTTGATGATTATGAAGAGATTACCAATTCAGAATCTTCTATTAGCATAAGTAAGAAATTCTTCATCCGCCCAGTTTATGTGGGCAACAAGTGATTTTTTAAGATTATATAAAACTAAAGTTATAAAGTCATGAGAAATAGGTTATTAGTAAAGCTCTGGCAACGCATGTTGCTTATCACCCTGCTGTGTGGAGTAGGGCAGAGCGCATTTGCAGATGATACAAAAGCCGAGAAAGCGTTTCAGGACCAGAAGTACTTTGAGGTTAGTAAGAGTAGAGATGCAATACACTTCAAGTTGCTCCTCAGTGCATGTGTCAGCTACAACTATTGGGCAGATGCCAACAAACTGTCTGAAGTGAAGATAATACTGAAGGACAAGCATAAAGGCGGCACAAATACTGTTTGCATTGCCAAGTATAGTGGCGCGAGCAACAGCAGTGAGTATAAATTTTATAGCAAAGTGGGATACTTTGTCTTAACAAACTACGGAGGCAGAATCGTAAAGACCGGCGAGGAGGCCAGTGGTGGCACCAGTGGTGGCGGTGACTGGCACTACATTGAGTTCGACTGGTATCCTACACAGGAAATGATGGAGAAATACACGATGCAAGCGGTTCTGACCATCAACCGTCGCGGCAACACATGGTTAGCATGGAGGGAAGACACAGGCTCCAAGGATTTCAAGTATGCTGAAATTGATCTCTCATCCGAAGTGCCAACGGTATCTTTGTCTGCCCCACAATTCATGGCAGACAAAGCGCAAGCAGCCATTGGAAATGTTGTCTCTATTGGCTACAGCACAAATGCACAGCCAAAATCCTACCAAGCTTCATTCTTGGGCAGCAAAGTGAACAAGACAACAGACAAGCAGAAGACTTTCTATCTTGCTGCATCTGACCATGAAGTCGCAGAACCCTCATGCACATTGGAATTCCAAAGAAACCAACAGCTCAAAGAAACAGAGTTTAACATCTACAAAGTGAAGGCTACTGTAGATTCTATTCCTGCCTACCACCGCATTCACAATTTCGGCATCGACAAGTCTGAATCTCAGTCTCGCCTTACATGGGAATTGCACAATGTGAATGATGCAGATTTCTTCAAAGAAGACGCATTCGTCGTTCAGTGCTCTCGCACGCCCAACTTCAGCGAAATTACAGACACAGTCAAGTTAAAATACGAATTGGGTGGCTCAGCATCTGTCACAACGAAAAACTTTACATACCAAACCACAAACAAAGACGGTGTAAAGACGCAGAAATTCTATTGCGACCTCTTAGACACTAACGAAGACGCAATCACCTACTATCGCATACAGCGACAGTCCACCGAGTCATTGGGCTGGACACATCCGCTTGTGGCATTTGCCAGCACCAGCAAGTTTATCAGCGAGTTGTGCGTTTCCGTAGCAACAAATTCCACCGAAGCACGCAACAACCTTCTCGACAAGGGCTATAAGTTGCTTGACTACAACCTCAATCATGGCATAAAGGGAAATTATGTATATATAGGATATAAAGACTCCGACAACCCTCTCAATGCAGTATCACGCATAGTCATTAAGAAAGGCTCTGCATGGTCAGCCGGTCAGAATAAGACTTACACCGACAATGACTACACCATGCAGGCAGTGCCATTCACAGGCATTGAGGGTGGCAATCTGAATGCCGGAATTGAAGGAGCAGATTCGCTCTATTTGTACTATTCTCGCGACAAAAACAGGGGTGAGCACCAAACCGTCATCACAAGGCTCATGCACAGCAGTGCAGTTGATGCAAGCACCCTGCCTTCTGGCTTCTGTTTTGTGGGAGATGCAATCACCGCCCAGCCAGCAGCTGTCAACCTCAACAGCGGATGCCCTGATGGCACAGAGATAATAACCCTGATGTGCCAGATGCATGAGCATGTGAGCGATTATTACGGCAAACCAGTGGGTGACGACATCTACATGGGGCATGACTGCTGTGGCGTGTATTTCAAGAATGCCCTTACTGACGGAGAGATCCACATTTCAAATGCCGACGAGCTGTTTGCCTATGCCGACTTGGTGAACAAGGCAGAAATGTTCCAGATCAATGCAAGGCTCACAGCCGACATTGTGGTGAATGAGAATGTCATAGTCGATGGCAAGCTCAATCCCGACCAGTCGATGGTTAAGGCATTCCGTAAGTGGGAGCCTGTAGGTAAGAACTCCACTTTGTTCTGTGGCACATTCGATGGCGACGGACACACAATAAGTGGTCTCTATTGCGTCACCTCAGCCAATGCTGGCTTATTCAGCGGTTTGTCTAACGGCTCTGCTGTAACAAATCTCATTCTCAGAGACTCATATTTCAACACCGAAGATGGAACATGCGGAGGTATCTGTGGCAGTATATCCGCCCCAGGAGATAAAAAAGTAAGCATCTCTCGCTGTTTCTTTGATGGCGTATTGGAGAGTGGATACCACACAGGAGGCATAGTCGGTTTGTGTCAAGACGGCAGCATCAGCATAGACAATTGTTTCAGCCGTGGAACTATAATAGCTCACAGTTCCGTACGCAACTACGGAGGACTTGTGGGATCAGTAGGCGTAAACTCAGAAATGGAAGTGCGTAACAGTTACAGCCATGTGCAGTTTGACATCAAAGCTACAGAAAAAAGGCCATCCATAGGTGGCTTAGTGGGATCTTCAAACGCCAGCACGGTCAGGTTCTACCGTTGTTTCAGTTTGAACAACGAGAGTCAGAGTGGCTCAATGCAAACAAAGCTCGATAATACATGCCGAGTGTATAGCGGAGAAGAACTGAAAACGGGAGCAATAGCCTATGAACTCAATGCTAATCAAAACCCTGCAGTCTGGGCTCAGATTCTTAGAGAAGACGATTATCCTGTTTTCTTCGATCAGTTGAATCACACCCAGGAGCGTGCTACTGTGTATGAGGTGAAAGGATATAAGTGTACTGACAAAAATGAAAGTGTGCACACAGGTCGCTACTCAAACTATTGGGATGAGGCAGCGATCCTTGTTCACGACGAACAATATCACAAAGCAGAACAGGCAACATGCTCTAAAAGAGGCAACTTGGAGTATTGGAGTTGTCGTAACACTGATTGTGGCCTACTCTTCAGCAACGAAGAGTGTACGACAATCATAGAAAAAGCTCCTATTCTGGAACCAACGGGAGAGCATGACTACGATGAATATACCGAAACTTGCGTTAGCTGTGGTAAGACTCGTCATGAAATCGAAACCGAAGCACTTGCTATTGAGTCAGTTGAGTGCGATCACGAGAAGGGACAATCGTATGACATTCTCGGTCGCCGAGTGACAGATAGCCACAAGGGAATCGTGATAATCAAGAATGCCGATGGCAATACACACAAAATATTGAAGAAATAAGACAGAATAATATATGAGAACAAGTGTAATTACAAAAATGCGTTATGTAGCAGTTCTGCTTCTAACTCTGTTTGTGGGTGTGCAAACTGCTCATGCAGACAATGAAGAGTTTGACCAGCAGCATAATTTCATGGTGACAAGGCAGGGAGAATCTTGCTTGCACTTCCGTGTGCTTACATGGGCTTATGGTGGGTACAAGAACCATTGGGCTGATCCTGATAAAGATAGGCTTTCAACCATCACTGTCAAGAAATTCAAGCTTAATGACAGTGGCAGTAGGGTTAATCCAGAAACTCCTGACGAAAAAGTGACTCTTGCAAACTTTTATGGCCATAATTCTGACGACGAAGGCAAGGTTTGGTTCAAATTGAATAAGGGCACAGCCCAAATCACAAATATCAAGAGTCAGCTGGCTAATGCGTCAATGAAAGCAGGTGAAGAAAAAATGATAGAAGTCACTTCTTCTGACAAATACACCTTCCTTGAGTTCGACTGGTTTCCAGACAACAATATGATAGCAGAGTATGCAGCTGACGGTGAGACTCTGATAAAGTATGAGTTAGAAGTTTCGATGGTGGTTTATGACAGGCGAAATGACCTTTTGGGAAAGGGGGAAAATACCTACCCTAAGGATGTGAAATGGACATTCAATCTTTCCGATGCATTCCGTTCGGCAACTCTCAACGATCCTGTGTTCTATCCACTTGGTGGCGATGAAAATATTGGCAAGCTTGCAGTGCCATACAGCTTAATGAGTCGTCCGCTCTCTTACCACACAAGCTGGGACACAGAGACAGAGAACTCTTGCGCTTCTCAAGGTGGCATGATCTATGTAAACGCTGAGGATACATGTCGTGCTTCGTTCATGGCGTATTTCACTGTTGTGAGAGATGCGACAAAGAATCTGACATGGATGGTAGCGTCAAATGCAGTCACTGTGCAACCATACCATCGCATTCACGACTTCAAGGTGAGCGAGTATGTGCCAGAAGAGGGTGCTACAAAAGGCTTATACACAGGTGCTAAGAAGCTGGAATGGGATATTCACTATTCTGATGAGAAAGATATTCTTGCTGACGATGGCTTTGTGATTGAGCGTGCCTACAAAGGCGACTTCAGCGATGCTGAGCAAATAGAAAGTGTCCCATTTGTGCAAACTTATTTTGATAAGAATGGACAAAGTGAGGATGGTAAGAGAGTGAACAATAAGTATCACTATGAGTATGTTGATGATAGTCAGGGAGCTTGGTATAATCCAGAGAATCCTGAGCGTCCTGTATTTTACCGTGTGCGCCGTGCTTCATCAGAGTATTGGGGCTGGGATCATGAATGGGCAGCAAAAGACTCTATTGCTAAGCCAGTATATCTCGCATCTCCATCGCGCAACATAGAGGCGCAAGTGGCAAAGGATGCTGACTTTGAGAGAAATAGAAAGATTGAAGTCGTCATTTCGATGGATGCTTCGTGCGTGCCATCTTTGGTTAAGCATGAGATGAAAGGAGGGGATGAATTTGAGAACATCGTTCGTAATCTCGTCTGGAACGAATCAGCAACTCTCAACCTCGTTCGCCACATGTCGCACACCGAAGGCGGTGCAGACACAGAGACGATGAAGATTCCTGTGCTCCCTACAAACATCGCCTACGACCCTGTGGGCAAGTGCTGGAAAGCGCGCGTATATGACACGCCAAAGTTCCCTTGCACATACTACAGCTACACTGTTGAAGTAGAGACGGATTTTAACACTACCTTGCCTAAGATGAAGGATGAGAATATCAAAAACATCATCCCTCCAACTAAGGAAGGCTCAACAGGTGATTATCTTGTAGAAGTGACAGGAGCGACAGCTGTGCCAGACTATTCGTCATTTGCTCTCAAGACGGAGAATTTCTATTTCAACACCGCTGCTAAGGTGACAAACCTTCAGGCTTCGATGGACACATATAATGATCATGTGGCTCTCACTTGGGAGAATGAAGGAGGCGAATGCGACTACTATATCATTAAGCGTTCTAATGGTGTTTCTACTGATTTGCTGACACCTATTTCAAATTCAGATTTGCATAGCGACTGCTTCTACAATGACACAACAGCCATTGGTGGTGTGAAATACACTTACTCTGTGCAGGCAGTTGTGAACTGTGCCAACAGCAAGGAGGAAATCAGCGAGGCTATGACAGCAGATGGTCGTGCCAACCGTAAGGCACACATCTTTGGTAAGCTCTTCTACACCAATGGCATGGCTGTGGCAGGAGTTGCGGTCGAAGCAAAATATTCTGGAGAAACTTACAGAGATACGACTAAGGAGGATGGTTCTTATATGATTACGATTCCAGAGCGTCCAAAGATAGGTGATGAAAAACAGGTGACGCTTTCGGTGGTGGATGCCAACTATAATTTCACTATTCCAGGGCAGGATGACCAGCAGAAGATAAGAACAATTAATCTCACTGATCAGCGTAAGAATGTGTATGACTGCGACTTTGCGTCGAAGAACTACCTTAAATTCACTGGTCGAGTGCTTTATGAGGGCACTTCAGTGCCTGTGTCAGGAGCATCATTCCTCATCTCGGGCAATGTTGCCAAGAACAAGGATGGCAAGGATGTGATTACCGACAGCCAGGGTAATTTTGAACTCACAGTGCCTAAGGACCAAAAGTTCACTCTCCAGACCGTGAAGGACAAGCATCATTTCCTTCAGGATGGTTTCTTCATGGTGACAAATACTTCAACGGGCGAACTTACCAAAGACCTTAGCTTTAAAGAGCATCAGTATGAAAAGTATATGTGGGACCAGACAAAGGTGAAGCTGATTGGCCGCGTGGTGGGCGGTAATGACCAGGGCAATATGATTCTTGGCATGGACCGTTCGAAGAACAATCTTGGTGACGATTTGCAGATGGTGCTTGCCCTCGAAGGTAATGATGTGGCTCATCTTGTCTATAATCCAAAGGATAGGACACAGAAGGAGCGTGATGCTAAGTTTGTGCATGCAGATGGCGAGCATGAGACTAATGCTCACTTCGAACTTAAGCGCATAGTGGTAAGGCCTGACTCTGCGTCTGGCGAGTTTGTGCTGGAGCTTCTTCCTGAGAAATACAAAGTGATTCAGGCAACAGCCAAGGGCTACTCAACTCTCTTTGCAAAGAATGTGGGAGCAACCGTAGTTGACTTGACCAACAAGCTCGACACTATGTATATAGACACAGGGGAGAATGGTAAGGAGATTCCATACAACGAGCATTTCAGCATCATCTACCACACTCCTGTTCAGCTCACATTCCAGCAGACAAACTATGGTCGTGCAATCGATTACTTTGGCGATGAAAAGCTTGTAATGAGCGATTTCAATTCCAAGACAACATACCTCAAGGCTGCAGAAGTGCAGAAGGACGGCTCAGTGTCATACACATTCGGCTATCCTGTGTTCAACGGCATTTCTATTGGCAATGCCGCTAAGAATAAGTATGCCTTCAGTTTGTCGGCTCATGAGGATTATTACTACAACAACGACAAGCAAGCTGCAGCTCCTGATGTTGTCTATATGAATGGCGGTAAGGTAAAAGTGAGCAACGGCTTCGACATCAAGCCTGACGCTAAAAATGAGTATGTGCAGTTGGACAGCAAGGGCAAGGGTATTGCTCAGGTAACTGTCTATAACCCAACATTCAAGCTCACAGGTGAGGATGCTCTCCGCAACCTCCAGTTCTCTATGGACTATAATGGTGAAACTGTGTTCTCTGAGACTCTCAGGGCATTCGTGACAGGTGCTAAGGAGATGGGCAGCGATGTGATTGGCAAGGATGTGAAAGTGCTTGATGTTCTTCGCGACCCCCCTGGCTCAGCAAGCTACGCATGGCTTGATGAAGGCAGTACATACTCAGGCACATATACAATGGACATTTCATGGAAAGCTGGATTTAGATTTGATTTCCTATTGGGCACTGAGATGCAATTAGTCTCTGGTCTGGTTATGCTTGGTGCTGGTAATGCTGCTGCTTTGAATGCAAGTATATCAACTGATGGAAAAGTAAAAACTTTCCCTTTGGAATATACCTATAGTGACAAGTGGAAGAATACATGGGGATATAGCTATTCCACAACAGAGCGTATTCAGACAAGTTCTTCCGAATCTTATGTGGGAAATATGGGCAATGTGTATATCGGCACAGAAATCGCCCGTTTAGTCCATCGCTTCGAGACAATTGCAGCAATCAATGATAGTACCTATCTCCGCTTGAAACCTGCTATCAACTCGGGAGAGGTGAAGATTCTTGCAGAAGGCACTACTGTCAATGCTGAAGGCAAGGAAGAGCCTGTGTATCTTGCTGTCAGTCGTCAGATTTCGTTCTCAGCATTGCCAACTTCTACATTCGCTCACACACAGAAACACATCATCAAGAATTTGCTTCCAGAGCTTAAGGCAACTCGCGATGCTTTGATTCAGATTGGCGATGAGTCGACATTACAGAATCTTGCTAAAGAAAGCGGAAAGACTGTCTATCGTAGTAAGGTTCCTATTGATGATGAGAATTTTGGTCTGGAAGACTATTATGATGCGTTGACTCCTAACGGTAAAGCAAAATTAGTCGATGATGATGAAGTCAAGAATCTTAACGAGATTATGGCAACATGGATCACTGCAATTGCGGGAAACGAAAAAATCACTCTTGAAGCATTCTATCAGCCTTCAAAGGTAACAAGCATGTCTGTCAGTGCTGGCACTTCCAAGCAAATTACGGAGACAGCCACTTATTCGTTTGATCATAATGCTCCTACTATTGCGAATGATGTTGCTAATAGTTTTATTAAAGGAGGATCCTCTGCAGTCCTTAAATATTTTGATTTTCGCTTTAATAAAGTCGAAGGAAAAGAATCCGACCCTGGAAAAAATGGCAATTATAAAGATAATGTCGGTATGGTTGAGAAGAGTTATAAAGATTTGATCGATTTAATTAAGGACCGAGAGCAAAAGGCCAAAGATAAAAATAAAAAAGAAGAAAATGAGTTCAGTATAGCAGGTTTAAAGACAAAAATACAATTCCATCCAATTGGGGAATACACTCCTGTTTATAGCTTGGATCAAAACAAGAAGCACACCCGCACAGTTGGCTTCAAGATTGAGGAGGGAAACCATGGACATATCAATGTGGGAGTTTACCGCACCCCTAAAACTCTGGAGAAAAGAAATGTGTATGACTACTTGCTGTTCCCAGGTGGTGAGGAAGACGACGCCGAGGTGCAAAAGTTGCTCGCAAGTGCCTCAACAACTATCCATTTGCCATCTGATAAGACGGATGATGACGGAAAGACTGTGGATATGAATTGGTCTGACGAGAAGTACAACGCTGCCGATTATGTATTTGTTCGTTATGGCGGTGCTACTCGCTGCCCATACGAGGATGCTGAATATACCTATTTCTATCAGCCAGGCACGAAGATAAGCAATGCCACACTGAAGATTGACGACCCACACATTCAGGTTCTCAACCCTGTGGTGAGCGATGTTCCTGTTGATCAACCAGCAGTGTTCGACCTCGTGCTGAGCAATGAGTCGGAGGCTCCAGAAGCTGACGGATACCTTATTGACAAGACTTTCAATTTCAGCATCGACGGCTCAACCAACCCTAACGGTGCTAAGTTCTATCTCGACGGTTATCCGCTTGCCAACGGCATGAGTCTCGTGATTCCAAGAGGTAAGCCTGTGCACAAGAAACTGGAGGTGTATCGCGGCTCGGTTGATGACTATGAGAACATCAAGCTGCAGTTCTACACTGCGTGCGAGTTTGCCAACGGTGTGAATACGAACATTTCGGTTCATTTCCAGCCTTCTTCCACTGCCTTGAATCTTTCTTCGCCTACCGACAAGTGGGTGATGATCACTCTCTCAGCGAAGAACGAAGGCAAGTTCTACATTCCTGTGAAGATTGACGGTTTCAACACCGAGTATCGCAATTTCGACCACATTGAGCTGCAGTATAAGAGAACTACCCAGCCTGATGCTGACTATGTGAACCTGTGCAGTTTCTATGCTGACAGCACCCTCTATGCTCAGGCTTCGGGTGAGAAGAGATTCATCAAGGGCGGCGTGATAGACGACCTCTATTTCTATGGTGAAAACGACCCAGTGGAACAGAACTACGACCTTCGTGCCGTGTCGTTCTGCCGACTTGGCAACGACTTCGTCACTCGCTCTTCTCAGGTGCTGAGCGGTGTGAAGGACACTCGTCGCCCAGAGGTGTTTGGCTCTGTGTCTCCTAAGACTGGAGTGCTTGGCATCGGCGACTACATTGGCATTCCATTCAGCGAGGATATTGCTGGCAACCATCTCGACAAGACCACAAGTTTCGAGGTGATGGGATACACCAACAAGACTGGCATTGTGAACAGCACTTCGCTGCAGTTTGATGGCAAAGATGGCTGTGGCTCTACAACGGAGGTGAGTCGCAGCTTGGCTAACAAGGACTTCACTATCGACATGATGGTGCTCACTGATACGCTGCATCAGGATAAGATGACATTCTTCTCTCAAGGCAACGAGGATAGCAACATTGAATTTGGCTGTTTCTTGGGCAAATACCTTTTCCTCAGAATGATAAAGGGCAATGAGGTTTCGTTTGTAACATCGGATACGGGTAAGCCTTTCTGCGATGGTAAGAATTGGGCAAGAGTTTCTGCAGTGTATGAGTCAGGCAGTGGTAAAGTGGTGCTATACAAGGATGCTACAGCGATTGGTTCTGCCACATTGGTCAAGGGCTATGATGGCGTAGGCAAGCTCAGGTTTGGCTGTAGCAGGGAAGGCGACAGACCTTTAACTGGCAATATGCTTGAATCCCGACTTTGGACTAAGGCTCTCACAGAAGATGAGTTGAAAGCTACAAACAAGGTGACTCTCACTGGCTATGAACGCAATCTTTTGGCTTACTACCCTATGAATGAGGGCAGGGGCAAATTGCTTGAGGATAAGGCTAATGGAGCTACTCTTGTCACTAATGGATTGACTTGGAGCACGCCTTCGGGACTCTCGTTGAAGTTCAATGGCACACAAGGCGTGCAGCTGGATGAATCGCTCTTCAGCAGATCGAGCGAGTCGAGCTACATGCTTGGCTTGTGGTTCAAGGCAGATACTCTGCAGAATGACTCTATCACAGCTCTCTATGCTGAGGGTGATGGTACGAAGGCAACGGGCGGTTTGTTTATCGGTCTTGAGAACAAGCAGCTGAAAGTTGCTCAACATGGATTCTCGGCTATGGCTAAGGGCAACTACTGCGATGACAATTGGCACCACTTTGTGCTTGGCGTGAATCGCACGACAAACAAGGCTCATGTGAATGTGGATGGCAAGCGTGTTATGCAGTTTGCTGCCGACAGTCTTGGTGCTCTTGGCATTCACACTCTGATGCTGGGCTCATACAGCAAGGAGGTGGCAGGCCAGGCTAATAAGGATGTATATTGCTTGAAGGGCAACATTGATGATGTGATGCTGTGGCAGACAGTGATGTCCGACGGCTACATGGAGCGTTTCGACAACTGTGCTCCTAATGGCGGTGAGCTTGGATTGATTGTCAACCTTCCTTTCAGCAAAGCTGGGCCTAACGACAACAACTTCATTGAGAATGTCTTTGACGACAAGAACCACTTGACAAAGAAGACAAGCAATGCTGCGATTGCGGAGAAGAAGGTGATCAAGTCGGCGTACGCCAAGGATATGACTGACTATGAGTCTGTTGCTCCTGTGAAGGCGAAAGACTTGATTTCTACGCTCGGATTCTCGTTTGCAAGCAAGGACAATGAGCTTGTCATCAACCTGAAGGTGGACGATGCTGAGATTAATAAGCAGAATGTGTTCATCACAGTTTATGATGTAGAAGATAAGGCTGGCAACACCATTGAGAGCCCTGTCAACATGACGGTGTTTGTGGACCGCAACCAGCTGAAGTGGGATCAGAAGTATGTGGATCGCAAGGTGCGTGTGGGCAACAGCGATGAGTTCAGCGTGGATATTCATAATCTCGGAGGTTCATTGCTCAACTACCGCATTGAGGATCTTCCTGCATGGCTCGTGCCATCCGACACAGTGGGCTATCTTGCTCCTACTGATATACAACCAATGAAGTTCAAGGTGAAGAACAATTTGAACCCTGGCGAGCACTCGGCGCTCATCTACCTTGTGGATGAGAACGACTTGTATGAGCCTTTGCTCGTGACAGTGAGCGTGGAGGCAGAAGCTCCAGATTGGGCAGTGAACAAGAACAAGTTCTCTGAGACTATGCATGTGGTCGGTTCGGTGAAGGTGAAGGATGGTGACAAGGATGTTTACGACACCAACAAGAATGACATTGTCGGAGCATTCATTGGCAATGTGTGTGTGGGCGTGCAGAAGATTGACGAGACAGATGACCAGGGCTCTGTGTATATGACCATCTATGGCAACGACATGCTTTCTTCGCAAGATTACAAGGATATGTACAATACGAACGATACTGCATATAATGTGTTTGGCAAGGAAGTGGTGTTCAGATTGTATCGTCCAAAAACAGGGCAGGTGAATGAGCTTGCGCTTGAGCTGGAGGGTAAGGACACTGTGGTTGTGTTCACGCCAAATATGCTGTATGGCATGCCTGGCGATCCTGTTTACATGACAACTATGGAGCGCAGCTCGCAGATTATCTCACTTTCTCCTGGCTGGAACTGGGTATCGTTCAACATTGCTACCGACAAGAGCAAGGGACACTTCTCCGAAATCATTGCCAACAGGTATGAGTTTAACGATGGTGACCTTGTGAAGGGTAAGGGCACACTCTCTCAGTATCACTTTGACACAGGATGGGTCGGCAACATGAATCAGTTCAACCACAGATACTGCTATATGCTCAATGTACAGGAGGGAGGTCAGATGGAGATTTTCGGCGACAACCTCGCTTCTTCAAAAGAAGACTTCATCTATCTCAAGCAAGGATGGAACCATCTTCCTTACTTCTGCAAGTCAGTTCTCGGCTTGAAGGAAGCAATGGCAGACTATCTGGGCTCGGAGGGAGATGTCATCAAGAGCTACACAGAGTTTGCTGTCCGCGACAAGGATGGCAAGTGGAAAGGTTCCCTCTCCGATATGCATCCTGGACAGGGATACATGATCTACTGTGCTAACCAGCCAAATAAGGTACAATTCCGTTATCCAACTAATGAATTGCATGATATTTGGGATACTGCTATGGCAGCTCCTCGCCGTGCATTCGTGGGTGAGCATAGCGGCAACATGACAGTGGTGGCAGAGGCACTCTGCAGCGACGGTACAAAGGCAGGACAGGGCGATGTGCTCCAGGCATATTGTGGCGACGAGCTCGTTGGCGAAGCTGTGGCAGATGCTGACGGCAGGTTCTACTTGATGACCAGCGCAGAGCAGGGCGACATGCTCTCGTTCCGCATCACCCGCAGTGGCGACGACTCAGAGGCTACAATCACTACCGCACCAATCCTCGGTTTCGATGAGGAGGTGGGCATAGGCACAATTGCCGCTCCGTTTGTGGTTGACTTCCGCAGCTCAAATGCAGCAGCATACCCTAACCCATTCCGAGATGTAATCACATTCTCAGCTATCTCCAACCCTGGCGACAAGGTGAGCATCGTGGTCTATGACGCTGCTGGCAGCATGGTGTTCTCTCACGAAAGCATCGCATCTGGCAACCGCTTCGACTACACTACCCACCAGCTTGCCGGTCTTGCTTCTGGCGTGTATGTGGCTCGCATCAGCGTAGGCGGCGTGGATAAGAGCGTGAAGATAGTGAAGAAGAATTAATAGAAAAAGGATTTTGAACAGATACTTATGAAGAAAATATTTTATATACTATCCCTTGCACTTGTGCTCTTCTCGGCATGCAGCAAGGATGATGACAATGATAACGGTGGCAACAACGGCAATGACACTCCTGGCGGCTACGAACTCAAGAACAAGCCATCGTGGGTGATGCAATCTGGCAGTTCACAGTCGATGGAGAAACCCGACTGGACTCCAGTGGAGGATGAGACTCCTTTTTCCAGCATGACGGCTGCCATTAGCTTCGAAGACGAGAAGATCTACGAAAACATCACATCGGACGATGTTCTTGCGGTGTTCTGCGAAGGCGAGTGTATTGGCGTAACCAATCCTGTGGAGGTGAATGGCTACGGATGGCGTTTCTACATCTACATTCAGCAGCCAGCTGACAAGTCGAAGGGTATAGACTTGCGCTATTACTCTGCCCGTACCAAGCAGCAATACTGCTGGCTGTCGTGCTTCAGCTTCGTCAATGACAACATCATTGGTGACCTTCGTCGCCCCTACTGCCCATCCATGGAGAAGGAGAATGGCGGCTGCACCTCATTTGCCACTGCTAATGTCTGCATGCCAGAAGGATTTCATATTGACTGGCAAGGAGGCGATGAACTGGCAGTGTTCGTAGGTGACGAATGCCGAAAAGTAGTTACAGACCGTTACATGCTCAATGAAGAAGGCTTCTTCTTGTTCTACATTCCATTGGCAAGCAATGACGAGTGCTTCAGTGTCCGCTACTATTCTGCAAAGCAGGACAAGACCTACACATCGCCATCTTACAGCTACGACCAGGCTTCTGGCATGATTATTGCAAGAGTTCTCTCGTTCGCTGAATAAGAAAATAACAGTTTTGTTATTAGAAGCAAAACTGGGATTCTCAGAAAGCATGAGCCCCACCTCGGCCCTCTCTCACGGAGATAGCTGGGGTGGGGCTTTTGCATGCACGAAAGGAACCGAAAAGCTTGCGCCTTGTAAGCGATATCGCTTATCGGGCAGAAACCATAAGGCTTGCAAGGCGTAAGCGATGAAGCGAGACGGGCGCAAGCTTTTGAGCATGCAATACGCATGGAATAAGATGATGTTCCCATTCTCCTTCTGCCTGCAATTTCACACGCTTTGTCGTGTTTTTAGTATCTCCAATTTTTTCTCATGTAAATGAAGGACAGGACAGTGTAACATATTTTATTAAGTATGATACATATTATAATATAGACGCGCGTATGGTGTAGGAAGTATAGCTGATTATTAGTAACTTTGCGAAAAGTATTAATCAATTTACTAACTAATATGAACAAACTAATTAAGAATTTCATCCTTAGCGTTGCAGTGGCTGCTCCGCTTGGCGTAATGGCTCAGAACAGCCAGGCGCAGGATGTGTGTGCAAACCCTTACCTCCCTCTGTGGGAACATCTGCCTGACGGTGAGCCTCGCTGTTTTGAGGATCCTGACAATCCAGGAAAGTATCGCATCTACATCATCGGCTCACACGATGTGCGCTTCGGCAGCTATTGCGGTCCAGATGTGCATGCATGGTCGGCTCCTGCTGAAAACTTGAACGACTGGAGAGATGAGGGCTCGATTTTCACTTACCCTATCGACAACCAGTGGGATGTGATGTATGCTCCTGACCTCGTGGAGGTGAATCGCAAGGATGGCAAGCGTGAGTACTATCTCTATCCTCACGCTCGTGGTCATCGTCGCCTTGGATTCGTGGCTAAGAGCGACCGCCCTATGGGACCATTCAAAGTGATTAACGCTACAGAGGATGGACGCGCTGCTAAGGATGGCAGCATCTTCGGTTTTGACCCTTCGGTGTTTGTGGAGAATATTACTGACCCTAACGATCCTGACTACAACATAGGTTTCCGTGCTTACGGCTTCTATGGCTTCCAGCATGTGGATGCTGCCCAGCTGGATCAGAACACAATGTGGAGCAAGCGTCAGGGCACTGACATCATCAACGGATTTATCCCTGCCAGCCTCCGATATGGTGAGCTGAAACCAAGCGAGGGCACTAACTTCCCTTATGTGTTCCCAGGTGAGGATCTTGGCCGTTTCAACTTCTTTGAGGCTGCTTCTATCCGCAAGGTGGGCAATAAGTATGTGTGGGTGTATAGCGGATACTCTGGTCCTGACTACGGACTTGGCAGCACAAATTCGGCTCTTCGCTATGCCTACGGCGACACTCCGCTTGGTCCTTGGAAGAGCGGTGGCGTGCTGGTTGACTCGCGTGCCGTGGTGCCTAATAAGGATGGTTCTAAGCTGATGACTGCATACTCTGGCCACAACACTCATGGTTCTATCGAGAAGGTGGGCGATCAGTGGTACTGCTTCTATCACCGTGCTCCACGCGGCTTCGGCAATGCGCGTCAAGCTATGGTGGCTCCTGTGAAGATTGAGTGGGATGAGAAATCGGTGAAGGATGGAGGTGCTGTTCGCATTCGTGCTTACGACCCATACGCAGAGAACAATATCTGGACTTGCACAGCAAGCAATGGCGATGACTATAAGGGTGCTGAGGTGACTTCGGAGGGCTTCAACATGTTTGGCCTTGATCCATATAAGTATTACTCTGCTGGCTTTGCTTGCTATCTGTCAGACTATGGCGTGCAGTCGGACTCATGGGATGTGTGGAACAACCATGCTGCTATCACTGGCGTGAAGAATGGCAACATCATCGGCTACAAGTATTTCGGTTTCGGTGGTCTGGACAAGGACACTAAGGGCATCAAGGCTTTTGAAGGCACTAAGCCAGGAAATGGCACTGTGCTCAACCTCTTCATCACTCCAAAGAGCGCTGCAGGATGCAAGGTGCAGGTGTGGATGGATGGCCCATACGACAACGCTACATGGAAGGGCAAGAAGCTTGGCGTGATTACTATTCCTGCTAAGGCAAAGAATGAGGTGACTCGCTTCACTCTCGATGTGTCAAGCATGGTTGACAACCTCGATAAGAAGCATGCAATCTACCTCGTAGCTGAAGGTGCTGACGGTCAGCAATTGTTTGACCTCGAAGGACTTGGCTTCAGCAGCAAGACTAAGAAAATTGACTGCCCTGTTGTGCCTCAGGTGAAGATTCTCGTGAATGGCACTCAGATTTCTGTGCCAGACACTCCTGTCCGTTCTACAGAACAGAATGGCCTTGTGGATCAGAGCCACTATTGCACTACTGTTGCTCTGCCTAAGGGCTCTGCAGCTCCTGTAGTGAAAGTTGTTGCTCCTGGCGTTGACACTAAGGTGGATATGCAGAAGGATAAGGCGCTCATCGAGTGCACTTACAAGGGCAAGACTAAGTATTATGAGGTAATCCTTAAAAATTAAAAGATCAAGGGATTATAATAAATAAGAGATAAAAAATATCCCGAATTTGTGGACTTGCTAATCTACAAATTCGGGATATTTTTGTATATAAACTTAAAGAGTTTGGGCTAATAGTTCAGATTCTCTGCTGTTGCGACTTCAAGCACTTCGTGGAGGTATTTTGCTGCCTCCCATCGTGCTTCAGGAAGATTCATGAGGAGATAGTTGCCACAATCCTTTGGTGCTTGTCCAGGCACCTCGCCTTCGAATGTAGCAATGAATGAGAAGCATTCGCGCATGAGGGGAAGGATGTCGGAAGAGGTGAGGTCGCCTTTCATGAGAAGGTAGTTGCCCGTCAGGCAACCCATTGGTCCCCAATAGACTATCTTGTCTTTCCACACAGGATGGTTGCGCAGAAATGTGGCTGCCAGATGCTCCATGCAGTGAATGGCAGAAGGAGAGAGTGCAGGCTCTCGGTTGGGCTCTTTCATGCGAATGTCGAATGTTGTGACAACGCCTTCTGGAGTCTCGCTGAGATAGTCTTTGCGTGACACATAGATGCCTCGCTTGAGTGTGAGATGATCAATAGTGAATGATGGTATTTTTTCCATAAAGCAGAGTGGGGGATGGGCTTAGTTTTTTATATTGGTTAGGAATGCCTTTGTTGTTGTGAATGAGCGTGTTGCCATTTCTCCCCAGAAGTTTTCGTACTGGTCTATATGGTTGTCAATGCCTGGCGTGTCGCTGATGATGCGGAAGCTGACGAATGGCACTCCGTAGATGTGGCAAGTGTGTGCAATTGCAGCCGACTCCATGTCGCAGGCGAGACCTGCAGGGAAGTCACTTTTGATGCGAGCAAGCTCGTCTTTGTTGGTGATGAATTGGTCGCCTGTGCAGATGAGTCCTAGCTTGATGGATGGCATGTTGAGTGACTCGGCTGCCTGACAGAGAGAGGCATCACCGTCGAAGAATGTAGGCATGCCTTGTATCTGTCCTTTGTCGCAGCCCATGCCGCACCACACATCGTGGTAAACGATTTGGCGGCTGACAACTACATCCATGACTTTCAGCGATTTGTCTATGCCTCCTGCAACGCCAGTGCTGACGATGCACTGTGGCTGGAAGGCTTTTATCATTTCGGCTGTTCCGATGGCAGCATTGACTTTGCCAATGCCACATTGCTGGAGGACTATGTCGTTGCCTGCTATCTTTCCAAGTACATAACGGAATTGTCCGTTTGTCTTTTCCTCCTTGTTCTCGAGGAGGGCTGCCAGCAAGTCGTGCTCAGACTGCATGGCTGTGAGTATTCCTATTGTCATATTGTCTTGTAGAGCCCCTTTCTAACTCCCCTTCCGTGGGGGGGAGGACGCCATGTGGGGTGTTTGCGTCTTTTTTTTTGCAAAGTTAATGATTTGGACCGAATAATAAGGCGTGATAATGTTTTTATTTGTCTAATTGACAACAAAAATACGGGGTAAGTGTCTGAAGATTGAAAGAAATGAGTTCTAAAAGTCGAAAGTGTTATCC
>JAGHVC010000220.1 GCA_018064505.1 Candidatus Minthosoma caballi
GTTATATAATTATCTCTTAAATAATAAGAAAAAACATAAAAAATTCTCTTTTTAGAGTTTTCTCTTTCCTACTTACCCACTTACCCTTTTGCTTGCAATAAACAGAAAATGAATAAATTATAAGGGGTAAGAACCCTTGTTCACACTTACCCCTATACTTACCCTGAACCTACCCACTAACAAGACGAAAGAAACAAATGAATGTGTCAGCTAAAATCAGTACATAGCATTGCCTAAGAGCCATATTGTTACGGTCACAGCAAAAACGGCATTGCGGTTCTTCCGTAATGTTGTTCCTGCAACTGTTGTAATAATGTTACGGTTCGTCCGTAAATGTTTTACGGCTGTTTCTGAAAAAGTTTTACGGATAGGTCGAGAAGAATAGATCTCGATGTGTTTTCAACCAAGTTGAAGAAGAATCATTTTAGTTGACAGTTTATAGCTCCCAATTGGGTAAGTGCTGGGTAAGTAAAAGGGTAAGTGTGAACAAGGGTACTTACCCTATGCAACATATTAGTTATGTGTTATTTACAACTAAAAGGGTAAGTGGGTAAGTAGGAAATTAAATGAAGTATTTTGTAATAGCAGGCAATAATCATTAGAGAATCATATATTTTAGTCGTAAAAGTATTGATTATTTGATTGTAAATTGTAACTTTGTGGCTCAAACTTACAAAATAAAAAACTAAACCTATGAAAAATATTGTATTACTTTTTGTGCTTTTGCTTTTCCCGGCGTTGATGGCACATGCTGATGGTGACGAAAATGAGGCTGAAGTGAAGGCGGCTGTGAGAATGGTCAGAGTGAAGCACCCTGTGACTAAGAAGTGGGGCTATGCTTTTAAGGAGCAAAACATCAATAGTCCTTTGCACGGCATTGTGGCTACAAGTATCAATGTGTTAGGCACTGGGTCGGCTTTGCTGAGCAAAAAGGAGTCAGAACTGATTGACTGGGCGGTGCCATCGCAATATGACGAGGTAGCTTCAAAATTTACTGATGATCTTGCTATGGTTGCTATTGGTGATAAGATTGGCTTTATCAATATTTATAATTGCTTCATCCTTCCTCCAATATATGACAGAACAAACAATCTGGATGGTTTCTGCGATGGATTGGCTGCGGTGCGCAAGAATGGCAAGTGGGGATTTATCAATCGTACTGGCAAGTATCTCATACCTGCTGAATATGATGATGCGGAGTCGTTCAGCAAGCATCATACGGCGCTGGTGAAGAAGGGTGAAAATTGGGGCATGATTGACCTTGAAGGTAATGTGGTGCTGCCGTTTGAATATGGCAATAAGACTTTGATGACTTTGCCGCTTAAGAACAAGGCGTATAAGGAGGCTGTGGAGAAAGTGGAGCAGAGGTATAATGCTAATGAGTATGCTGCGCGCATTAAAGAGATAAACTCATTAGACTTGCCTGCATCTAAACCACAGGCTTCTGCGGTTGCGCCAGCAAAAACTACTAAGGGCAAGGGTAAGCCAGCTGCTGCGACTAAGCCTGTAACCGTTGCATCGCCAAAGGTGTTTGACCTTTATCGTCAACAGGATGAACTGACTTATAATGAGGCATGGGAAGATGGATTGCTCGGAATAAAGGATAACTATGGCAGATGGATTGTGCCACCGCTTTTCAATGCGGTCACTCAGGATAAGGATGACCAATGCTTCATTGTGTGTCGTGACAGTCTTTACGGATGCTATTTGTGGAATGGTGCGCGTGTTGTCAACACATTTTTCGACTCTATGTCTGAGTTTAACAACGGCAGGTCGCATGTGTCTTCATACGGTGTGCATGGTTATTTGGATTTGGATGGAAACATGAATCCTGATTTCATTTCTGACTTGGCAGAGATGGGTAAAAGCACGGAGATTACAAATTCTATTAAGGCTCACAAGATTTATGAGCGTTGCACTGACATTAGCCCTGACTATGCTTCTGCATACAACAACATCGGCATTTTGGACTTGAAGGCTCATGACTATAACAAGGGAATGAGAAACTTGAAGCTTGCTATCGAATTGGAGCCTGACAATGAGATTTTTACTAACAATCTTGAGATTGCTAAAAACGATAGAAAGGAGCGTCGTTCACGCCGACTCAACACAGGTCTCACGATTGCGACGGCTGTTATCAGTTTGGGTTGCACAGCTTATTCTACTTATTCTTCCATCTCTGGCAACTCATCGTCTGGCGGTGGTTACTCTTCTTCATCAGTAAGCAGCAGCGGAAGCAGTGGTGGCGGGGGTGGCAATCATTCGTGCGGTGCATGTAGAGGTTCTGGAGTATGCAAGGTTTGTGGCGGTTCAGGACAGGGAGCTCGCACTGCTTTTGGCACGAATGTTCATGTCAATTGCCCTTCATGTCATGGTTCTAAAATTTGCAAGTATTGTCATGGCAAGAAATCAAGCTATTCAGGAGGTGCGACAGGAGCTACATGCAACGACTGCCATGGTGCTGGCAAATGTTGGGAGTGCAATGGCACTGGAGTGGCAAATGGAAGTACTTGCTGGCGATGCAACGGCAGCAAATCATGCAAGTCGTGTGGAGGAAAAGGTACGAGGTGAATTTCTCTTAAAACCTCAACCTCCCCTTACAACAGCTCTTGTGGATGGTCGATTATGTGTTCCGCGCCACACTCTATGAGCCAGTCTTTGTCTCGGAATCCCCAGCTGACTGCTATGCATGGAAGGCCTGAGTTTCGTGCTGTGGCAATGTCAACTTCGCTGTCGCCTACATACACGCATTCTGACTTTGAGATGGCGCGGCCATGAAGGTGTGAAAGCTGGCGAATGGCTTCGTCAACCATGTCGGGTGCTGGCTTGCGATTCACCTCTGGTGTTTCACCTATGGCTATGTCGATGTAGTCGGCAAAGAATGCTTTGTGCAGATCTTTTACAGCGAAATCTGGCTTGTTGCTGACAATCGCTGTGATGTAGCCACGATTTTTACACTCTTTCAGCATCTGCATTATGCCTTCGTATGGCCCAGTGTTGTCCATAGAATGCTCTGCATAGTGCAAACGGAAAGCATCTAACACTCTTGCTTTCTGTTGCTCAGGGGCATTGGGTGAGACATGCTCCACGCTTTTATATACTAAGTTTTTTGCTCCATTGCCAAGGTAGCGACGCGTATCGCTCTTTGGCAATGGAGGAAGTCCCTCTGTGCTCATAGCATGAATGACGCTGTTGTGCAAGTCGTCGAGGGTGTTCATCAGTGTGCCGTCAAGGTCGAAAATAATAATACTCATCTCATCAAGGTAATGGTATTCATTTTTTAGTAATCAATATTCTTCATTGTAGGGGAATGAGGGGGTCTTCCCTCCATCTTATCACAGGCACTCCGCTGGCATCATATTCGATTGGCAACCACAGGTGGAGCGAGTTGCGGAGGTGGCGTGGATTCCAAATGTCAGCCATGAAAATTTGCTTATCACCCACTTGCATTATGTATGTGCCTTGTGCTCCAAAAGTCTTGTTGGCTGGCATGTTCTGATAGCCAGTTGCCTCGCCGACGAATGGTGATGGAAGCTGTTTCCATGGTCCCCAGATGTTTTCGCTCACAAACATGCGGGCTTCGTTTGGTGCCCATCCTGTGCAGCCACTGCAGATGAGCCAGTACTTGCCGTCGCGCTTCATGATGCATGGCGCTTCGTTCTGTCCGCCAGGAGCTATCATATTGTATTTGCCTGTGAAGTCGAGATAATCGTCGGTGAGTTCGTTGACAAGCAGCGTGAGGTTTTCTTGTGATGAAGTGATGTGGTATGCTTTGCCGTCATCGTCGATGTAAACAGTCATGTCGCGGCTCATCTGTCCGCCTTTCATGTCGCGCCACAGGTACATGCCTTTCTCTGTCTCTGCTCGCCATTCTGGAGTCCACCAGTCTTTCCATGCTGAGGCATTGGTTTTCTGTGCTGCTTTTATCTGTTTCTTGCTCATGTCGAATGGCCAGATGTTGGCGTTTGTGCGCAAGCTGCGAATGAAACGGAATGGCCCTATTGGTGAATCGCTCTCGGCAAATGCCACGCGGGCAGCCTCATAGCCTCTGCCCTTGAGTTCGAGGTGGAAGAGCATGACGAATTTCTTTGTCTTTTGGTTGTACACCACTTTTGGACGCTCCATGATGCAGCCACGCTCGATGTCGTGACCTTTTTCTTCGCTCACGGCAAGAGCGCATCCTTCATCTTTCCAGTGCTCAAGGTCGGTGCTTGAATACACTTCCACGCCTACTTCCGTTGTGAAACCATTGTAAGGACGATTCTCGCCATACCAATAGTATCGGTCACCATATTTAATTATGTTGCCACCGTGTGCGTTGATGTGCTTGCCGTCAACATCAAACCAAAGCTTGCCATTGATATTCTTTGAGAGGAAACCATCCATGATGGCGGTTGGGCGACCGTTGCTGGTAAATGCGCCGAGCTTGTACTGGCGAGGGTTGCACTGAGGTTCCCAGTAGAACACACCCTTGCAATGATCGTCGGTGCGTGTTTTGCATTCGTAGATGAGCCGACGCAGTTGGTCTCTGCCCTCCTCCATCACCTGCGGATTCTTTTCGTCCACCTCAAAGCCTGTCTCTGTGATCATAACATCTACGCCGTATTTCTTTGTCACAAGGTTGATGTTGCGAATGCAATCGGTGATTGTTTTTTCAGCATTTGGCTCACGCTTTGCTTGCATGCTCCAGTAGGGATATAGCGACATTCCTATCATGTCGAACTTTGCGCCATTGCTGATGAGCACATCAAGGTTGCGGTTGTAGAGGCTGTTGTCGAATCCGTTGTCGAGATGCACTATTACTATGGCTTCTGGATACACTTGCTTCACTGCATCATAGCCAGCTTTGAAAAAGCCTGCATATTGCTCTGGATTCTTGTCGAGGTGCCCCATCGACTCTACTATCTGTGTTCTGCCGTTTTCATCCTTCACTTCCCACCCTGTTTTTGGATCCATCTTCACGCTCCACAGCATGCCGTGACTTGTCTCGTTGCCCACTTGCACCCACTTCACGCTGATGTCATTTTGCTTCAGAAGTGAAAGCACATCTATGGTGTGAGCAGCCAAATCTTTCTTCATTTGCTCGTAGCTGTGGCCTTGCCAGCTGGCAGGAATGTTTTGCTTTGCAGGGTCTGCCCACCAATCGGAGTAGTGGAAATCTATCATGATTTCTTGCCCTAACGACTTGGCTCTTAAACATTTTTTCAGCACATCCTCTTTGTTGCACCAATTGCCATGCTTCGAGGGATCAACCCAAACGCGCATGCGCTCGGCATTGATGCCATAGTCAGCCATGAGTGACATGCATTCGCGCTCGTTGCCTTGCTTATCATAGAATTTCACACCTCTCGATTCCATTTCTGTCAGCCACCCCATGTCAGCTCCAAGCCAGAATGGTTCTTGAGCATGAGAGAAAATAGTTGTCAATGTCAAAAAGGTGAGGCAGGATAATAGTTTTGAAGTCATATTTTTTGAGTTAGTTTATCTGTTTGTTAGTTTATTTGTTTGCCTGCCTATGTGTTTTGTGTGTTGTTTGTTTGAGTTGTTGCTTTGCATTGCGTTTTTGTTATAAACTCATAATCACATAAACAGAAAAACATAAACTATTTTATAGTAATCTTTAGTGGATTCTTCACCTCTTTAGCCTTGCGGTCGAGGCATGCTTCCCACTCAGTGAGCGTGGTGAAGCCATTGCTCACATTTCCGCTCCATCCTGTGCCGAAATAGTATGTGAAAGATGTGTGTGGGGCGATTGAGGCTGTGGCAAGGGCATGACCTGCTGCAATTCCATTTTCTTGATTGTTGACTGAAACGGATTTGAGCTTGCTTGCATACACGGTGCCTACATATATCTTGCCCATCTGCTTTGCAAGTTCCTCTCTGTAGTTTTTGCCGTACACGCTTGCATCGCCAAGATCTTCGTAACCAATGTAGCCTGCGTCTCGATTGAGCACATAGGCTGATGGATTGTCTTTGTGAATGACAACTCCTGAGGCTATGTCTGCCTCGCTTTCGAGTCCAGAGAATGTAACCACTGCACGGTTGAAGTGGCTGCCAGCATCGAGCGTGATGATGCGTGTCTCGACCACTTTTTTGCCTTCGTAGTTGTTTTCGGGGTAAGTCATCTTCACGCAGAAACGGAGTGGTCCGTCGTCGAGAATCTCATATTTCTGATAGCACTGTGGCATGCATAGGCTGCCATCAGCGCGAAGCAGTGCGTCGGCTCCACCGCCGAGAGTGGGACCTACGGTGTAGCAATCCATGCCTTTGCCATGATTGATGTGGTAGCAGAAAGCATTATATACTTGGTCGGCAAGGTCGTGGTAGCCACGATCGTGAAGCTGCTTGCTCACGCTGCGCATTTCTTGATTCTGCTCGGAGGCATACCAGTAGTTGAGCATGAGCTCGGAGGTGTTCTTGTTGAAGAGGTCGTAGCCCACAGCTGCTCCGTGACCATACACGCGGTAGGCTACGCGGTCGTTTTCCCAGCCAAACTCGTCGCCTCGCTCTGTGAACAAACGGCCGAAGGCTTTCTTGTCGTATTGCTTTGGTGTGCCTGCTTGCACATAGTAAATGCTTTTTCCTTTTGCGCCCACACTGGCTTGGAAGATGAGTTTGCCGTCGTGAGTGAGCTGGCTTGCCATTTCGTTGCCATCTGCATCGGTTACAACCACGGTGTTTGCTCCGTTAAGTTTTTTCTGCACTGCATCGAATGGCACTTCCACCATTTCTCCTGCTCGGGCGCAGCTTAGAGTGTTGCTGATTGTGAGTGTCACCTTGTCGGCTGCCGAAGCCATTGCTGCAAGTAGCATTGCAGCTGCAAATAGTATTGTCTTTTTCATGTAGATTGTAGATATGAGTTCTTAAGCTTGGATTATCTCGCAAAAGTACGCAAACATTTTCAATGTTGCAAAGGAAAACCCAAATTATGTACAAAAAAGCTCTGACACCGCCATCTCAGCAATGTCAGAGCCTTGTAAGCAGGTGTTCAAAATTATTTAATCAACTTACGCAAGTTTGCACTTGCTCAGTTTCAAGGAGTTAATGGGAGTTAATAGGAGTTATCGCTTCGCTCAGGGAGTTAACGGACAAATGACTTG
>JAGHVC010000017.1 GCA_018064505.1 Candidatus Minthosoma caballi
GGGCTCGACATCTAAGCTAAAATCTAAACAAAAATCATAGAACAAACACTTGCGAAAGTTAAAAAAGTGATTTTTTTATACAAAATATAGTTGTATATCAAAATTAATTTGTACTTTTGCTCTCGATAACCAAAAAATGACATAAATCAAGTTTTTGAGATTGTCGAGAGCAATAATTTTGCAATCGCTTCTCATTGAACAGAAACTCAACAAACACATTTACCTAAAATAAATACAAATGAAAGAGACTATCCTCGTAACAGGTGGAACTGGTTTCATCGGTTCACACACAACAGTAGAACTGCAGCAAGCAGGCTATGATGTTGTCATCATCGACAACCTCTCAAACTCAAATGCCAATGTAGTAGATGGCATTGAAAAGATCACAGGCATTCGTCCTGCATTCGAGCAGGTTGACCTCAACGACTACGAAGCAACAGAAGCTGTATTCAAGAAATATCCAATAAAGGGCATCATACATTTCGCAGCAAGCAAGGCTGTAGGCGAGTCAGTGCAGAAGCCACTTCTCTACTATCGCAACAACCTCAACTCGCTCATGAATGTGCTCGAGCTCATGACCAAGTACGGTGCAAAGGGAATCATCTTCTCATCATCATGCACAGTATATGGCCAGCCAACAGAAGAGAACCTCCCTGTCACAGAGCAGGCTCCAATCCAGAAGGCACTCTCTCCTTACGGCAACACTAAGCAAATCAATGAGGAAATCATCCAGGACTACATCCACTCAGGCGCACCAATCAAGAGCATCATCCTGCGCTACTTCAACCCAATCGGCGCTCACCCATCAGCACTCATCGGCGAGCTTCCAAACGGTGTTCCAATGAACCTCATCCCATTCGTCACTCAGACAGCCATTGGCATTCGCCAGCAGCTCAAGATATTCGGCAACGACTACAACACACCTGACAAGACTTGCATCCGCGACTACATCTATGTGGTTGACCTCGCAAAAGCACATGTCAAGGCAATGCAGCGCGTTCTCGAAGTAGAAACAGACCCTGTAGAAGTGTTCAACATCGGCACAGGCCATGGCTACTCAACCCTCGAGATCGTAGAAGGATTCGAGCGCTCTACAGGCGTAAAGCTCCCATGGGAGTTTGCACCTCGTCGCGAAGGCGACATCGAAGCAATCTGGGGCAATGTTGACAAGGCAAACAAAGTGCTCGGCTGGAGTGCCGACACACCTCTCGACGACATCCTCCTCTCTGCATGGAAATGGCAGGAAAAGCTTCGCGCTGACGGTATACAGTAAAAAAAAAAGACCAGACCCACCCCAACCCTCCCTGTAAGGGAGGGGGCTCAAAGCCAACGGACAACACCCGCATGGCATCTTCCCCCTCACAGGGGGATAAGAGGGGGTCTATCCCGCCACAGGGGGATAAGAGGGGGTCTTTGCTTTCCCCACAACTACTCGGGCGTGGGTTACGACTTCATTAACTTTTGCCCACCAACAACCCGAAGTAGTTTGTCGTGTTTTATTTTGTGTTTGTGTTGTGGCTATTCTTTTTCGTGAGAAAGGGGGTAGCCCTTTTTTATGACAACACTGGGACGGGTTCTCTAACTTCTTTAACTTCAATGATATAGTTATACCAACGCTCATGCAATGCTATGCGCTCGTGATAACGACTCTTTTCTTTATCTGATACAAACTGCACATTAGAGCCATTCACGCCATTGCTCCAGGTCTCATTGTCAATGCTATCACAACAAATAAGATGAAGCTTTCCTGCTTCAATCATTGGTGCAAGAACATCAATCATGCCATTGTCCTCCCATTCATAGAATCTCTGATCCTGTGATGGAAACACTAACACTCCATTGCCTTCTGTGCCGTACACCTTATATTCCATGTCACGGCCAAGGCTATTGCTCCAATGTTTGCGATACTGTACTTTCATAATTCTTTGCACTTATTTGTTATTTTCTGGTGCAAAGTTACGAAGTCATAGCATTTCGCCCAAGAATAAAGAAAAGATTAGAAAATATCACTATTATCGCAATATTTTCTAATCTTTTTTTCTAAATATAAAAGAAATTGTGTATTTATGCAGAATTGTCTTTTTACATTGACTTATGCAGAATTGTCTTTTCCACATTCACCTATCCCCAATGTCGTTTCCCACATTCACCTGAGCGGAATGGTGAAAACGAATCGGGCGCCATCCCTGTAAGTGGTGTCGAGGGTGACTTGACCTCCCAGCTTGCTGCTGATGACTCGGCAAAGGCTGAGGCCAAGACCTGTGCCGGGTATGAACTGGTCGAGCTTGGTGAATCGCTGGAAGATGATCTCTTCTTTGCCTGGCGGTATGCCTATGCCTGTGTCGGTGACGGCAAAGGTGATGCTGCTGCGGTTGGCGGCTATGTCGGCTGAGACGCATATCTCGCCATTGTCGGTGAACTTGACTGCATTGCTTATGAGGTCTTCGAGCAGGCGCTGCACCATGCTGGCGTTGGAGTGGATGAGGTGTCCGTCGGGCGTGTTGATGGCATAGTAGAGTCGCACTCGGTCGGTGCGTGGCTGCACCACATTCTGTATGGCTGGTATGATGACTTGCTCGGCTGTGAAGTCGGTCTTGGCTGGTTCTTCTTCGGAGGATTCGTAGCTGTTGAGCAGCACGATGTCGTCGATGAGGCGCGTGAGCTCCATGGAGCTGTCGGAGATGGCTTTGAGCATCTCGCTGCGCGACTCGGCGTCGAACTCCATCTCGCTGGTGGAGAGCAGGGCGGCAAAGCCGTTGATGGCGTTGAGGGGCGTGTGGAGCTCGTGCGTCATGCTCTGAATGAAGTGCGCCTTGGCTTCGTTGGCTTTGTTGAGCCTGCGGTTGATGTGCGCCATCTTCATCATGTTCTCCTTGCGGCGGCGGTTGATGTAGATGAGCACTATGACGGCACAGGCGAGGAGGATGACGAATGAGCCGATGATGGTGACGGTGACGATTAGACGGCTGCGTGCTGCCTCTTCGCGGAGGTCGATGTTGCGCATCTGTCCGTCCATGGCGAGCATGAGCTCTTCGCTGAGGTGGTGGTTGATGGAGTCGCGCACGGCTTCGAGCGAATCGTTCATTGCCACGAAGGCGTCGAATTTGCGCGTCTTCCTGTAGATGTCGCACCGCATGAGGTACTGGTCTTTGGGTATCTTGAGCGAGTAGCTGAGCTTGAGTGCCTCGGGGCATCGGTCGGTCATGATGAGCCAGCGTATGTGGTAGAAGAGGCGCGTGTCTTCGTCGATCATGGTGTTGATGTAGGTGTTGCTCAACATGCGACGATGGAGGGCATCGTACTCTTGTGCTGACACATTTTTGTTGTAGGCAATATCCAGCTCTGCCACAATGATCTGCAGCGAATCGAGCTCATCGTCGGAGATGGAGTATGCTTTCTCCACGGCTGCCTGTGCCTGGTCGTAGTGTCGCGATTCGTTGTAGGACTTGGCAAGGGAGATGTATTGACGCACCATGTCGAGGTTGGCGCAGTCGGGATACTTTGATGCTATCTTGATGCTTTCGTCAAACTTCTGCGCTGCTTCAAGGAAGTCGTCACGATAGAAAAGGTTGACTTCGCCAAGGAGCGAGTAGCCCCATGCCACGCCTTGGGGATAGTCCAGTTCCTCTGCTTTCTTCATCATCTCCTGCGCCATGAGCACTGCCTCGGCGGAGTTGTAGTCCATCTTGACATTGCAGAGCTTGTAGTAGCCTGTGAAGTACTGCACCATGTTGTTGTTGTCGAGAGCAAGAGCCATCATGCTATCAGTTGCCGCCTTGAAGTCGTCGAACCTATCGGCAATCTGGTACATGTGCATCTTTATTTTATAAGCTATGATGCACACCATGTAGTTGTTCTGCTGTTCCCCCACTCTCATGAGGGAATCTCCGATGGCAATGCCGCGCTCAAGCTCGTCAGAAGAGATTTTCAGCACTCGGCTGAAAGCTGCATCAGCTGTTGCCACCTGCTGATGGTCGTAGGCTTTTGCATCTTTCTTGCCATAGCTTAGCAATGGTATGATGAATAGAATCAGTATTAATATATTTCGAATCATGTGTTGAGAGTTATCGTTTTTTATTTTCTACGAACAAAGATCGAACAAATCTGAACGAAAAATAAACTCAAAATTTTTAATTCCTTTTTTTTGTACATCCAAAGAAAAAGAAGAACGCTTCGCTAAAGAAGAGATTCCGCAGGGTCTTCTTCTCTCTTTTTCCTCTTTGGATGCCTATTTTTTTAGTTCCTTTTTTATTCAGCTTAGAGGTTCTTTTGTCGGAAAAAATATCGTCATCGTTTTCGTTTTTGTCTTAGTTATCATAATCCCTTTATCATCTCTGCATAAATCTTATTCTGCATCAGCAACTCCTTGTTCCCTAATACGAAAAGCTGTTTTCTCGCTCTCGTAATTGCCACATTCAGCTTTCTGTCCACATCGCCAGAGGCTGTGGAGGAGATGTTGGAAAGGATGTCAAGTTCGTACCTTTGAGAGATGGTAGTGCCATATATGATGATGTCACGCTGAGAGCCTTGGTAGCGTTCCACGGTGTCAATAACCATAAATGGCAAGGACTTGAGCATTTGCTGGGCAATGACTGAGTCGCTGCTCTTTGCCATTTTGTAGAGCTCGTTTCTCACCATAGCTATCTGACGACGGAATGGCACGATGATGCCTATATGGCGTGCGCAGTCAAACTCTTGCCCATTCTTGTGCTGAAGCTCAGCAAGCACTTTCACAAGGAGAGCTATCTTCTTGGCTTCAAGGATATTAGCTTTCGTTTGTCGCATCTCCACCGATGGTCGAGGCACATCGATGAAAGCGAATCGTGAAGTGGCTACGAGGCGCTCAAGCTCGTTGGCTGAGTCGTAAACGGCATAGCATAATTCTTCTTTCTGATGAGGCAATCCCACTGGGAGGAGCTTGCCATCGTAGAAGAGGATTGATGCGAAGTTGCATATCTGCGGATGCATGCGGCCTTGATGGTCAAGCATCGCAATGACATCGCTGTTGTCTTTGTTCTGTTCGTATAGTCGCTCAAAGAGCGAGTTGCGGCAATTGGTGAGGCCTATGCCATTGAGCATTGGAGAGGCAACGCTCGACTTATCCTCATTCTGCACCACCACGGCTGGCAACTGCTTGTGATCGCCTATCATGATGAACTTGCCGATGGAAGGATGAGTGAGCAAGCCAAGAATCTGAGGCTCGAGAATCTGAGATGCTTCATCGAAGATTGCAACACCGAACTTCTTCATCTCAAGCAAGCTCATGTGCCCATTCATAGAAGCAACGGTAGATACGAATATCCTCGTTCTGGCTATCATGTCTCGCACCTCGCTTCGCTTCTTCAGTTTGCCTAAGGTATTGACAACCAAGTGAGACTGATGCTGTGGAGCACATGAGAGCTCGCGTCCCAAACGGATGTAGTCTGGCTGTCCATCAATGGTGGAGAGCATCTCACATATTTCGTCAACAGCTCGGTTGGTATAGGACAGTAGCAGGATGTTTTCGCCAGAGGCAAGCATCTCCTCAACCATAGACTTGAGCGCAACGGATGTCTTTCCCGTGCCAGGAGGCCCCATGAGCAAGAAGAGGTCGTTAGCCATCTTTGCTTTTAGCACAATGCTGTCTATCTGCTCGTTGAGATAATGCTTGGTGAGCTGCTGGCTCTTATCTACTGCAGGCTCACGCTGACAAAGAATCAACTCCCTCCTCCCCTTCTCAGCCGTGACGAGAGAGAAAAGGCCGCTGTAAAGCGAACGCGCACTTGCCTCAATGTGGTCGTGCTCAATGGCATAGAGCGACTTCTTGTCGAACACATCCACATTGCGCTGAGGGAACTTGAGACGGAGCCAGATGCTGTCGTCATCATAATTCTCCACATTGCATCTCACAACTTGCTGACTCACAGCATTGTCTTCATCTTTGTTGCGCTTGTATAGCACAACGGAATCGCCTATTCGGAAGTTAGGAAGAGCAAGCACATCGTCACTCTCCTCTTGTCTTTTCTGCAAACAAACGGCTTCAACTCCATCCGACATTCTCAAGTCTGTGATGCTGAGGTTGAGGAAGATGTCACCGTTTTCTATTTTTGTATTGATATCAGCATTCCACAATGCCGACATTGCTCTTGTGGAGTCTGGACGCGAGTCGCACACCTTACTCTCATATTGCTCACGCTCAATGAATTGCAAGAATGTGTAGAAGTACTCCGCCGTCAGCTCGTCCATACTGTGCAAGGCATTGGTCACTGCTGACAACTCTGGCAAGCACCACACGCTCCAGAACTTATCGCTGCAGGAAGCATCTCTTCGCAGTGCATTAGGAGTGATGCGAGGCACCCACTCTTTGCCTTTGCCATCAACAAGCCCTCGCTCCATGCACACGATGCTGTTTCTTATGTCCATCGCCTGGAACACAACATCCTGAAAGGAGCGCTGCTCTTGCAGCTTAGGGTATTTTGAATAGAGGAGATTGCCAATCACTTCCGATTGTCTCACTCCCATGTTGTAGTATAGAATCTCTTTGTAGAGAAGCATCTGCATCAAATGCTCCATCTTTGCTCGGTTGCGATACTCATCCCACTTGCCCGACTTGAGCTCGATGAGGAAATACTTGTCATCCTCCATCTCAATCAAGCAGTCCATACGGCCTTGAATGCCCATAGCCTCGCAAAAGAACGAAGGCTCGAGGTTAATGTTCTTCACCTTGTCTTTAGCGGCAGGCAACTCATGAATCTCAGCCACGGTCTTGAGTATGTTCTGAAACTGCTGACGAGTTGTGCTAAAGAACTCATCGTCAATATCTTCGCATGCACAGATATCAATTATCTTGTCATTGAAAGTCTTCTGCATAGACTTTGCATACTCAGGATCGGCAAGATTGAAAGCATCGTCGAGAAACTGGTTGGCAAAGTCACCAAGCAAAGTGTGCACGGTAGATTTGTTAGGCTTCAGCTTGTCTATGAAGTGATTGAACGCACTGTCGCCGTATGGCTTCAAACAACCTGTAATCGATGTGATGTCAAGCAGAAAGTCTGGCTCAACTATAATATATAAAGGATGAAAAACGCCATCAGCATCCACGGTGTAAGAGAGCGCATTGAACTGCATGCCTGGCTGAAGCATCATGCCAGCCTTCATGGTGTGAGAGTTTGAACGGATATCTACACGGAACAAGTCCTCGGAAGGAACATCCTTGCTAACACACATGACGAATGGCTCATCGATGCTCACCGCAGTGAATCGCATCCTCTTCTGCCTATGCGCCCACTCCACTTGCTGAAGGGAAACAGGCACAGAATCAAGTCCTTGAGGAAGCTTGACAAGGATTTCAGCAGGAATCTTTGTGTTGGTGAAATGAGCATAAGCATCAGCAAATACTCTCACATCGCACATGAATGTGTGCTCATCCACTGGCATGTCATCATGAGAGACACGCCTTGCTCTCCAGCGGAATGTGTCAATCCGATAGAGAGGATAGTTGGTGACACGACACACCGCCTGAAGGCGCGAGAAGAAATCGCTGTACTCCGTCGGCATCTTTGCCGTGATATCGATGCACACTCGATGCAGCGAATCATACAAGTAGCGATACTTCTGCGCTATAGACTTCTGCGAGAAAATCATCTCGCCTATGTCATGCCATGCTTCCATCAAGCGTTGAGCTGACCTATGATCTCACTCACCGACTTGCATCCATGAGCATCAAGCCAGTCAGAGATGCCGTTAGCAACCTTGACTGTAACTGCTGGATCAACGAAATTCGCTGTGCCTATTTCGATTGCAGATGCACCTGCAAGAAGGAACTCAATGGCATCGTGCGCATTCATGATGCCTCCAAGTCCAATAACAGGAATGCTAACAGCCTTAGCCACTTGCCATACGCAGCGAACAGCAACAGGCTTCACAGCAGGGCCCGACATGCCACCTGTTGCTATGCTGAGCACAGGCTTACGCTTCTCAATGTCGATGACCATGCCCATCAAAGTGTTGATGAGCGAAACGGCGTCAGCACCAGCATCTTGCACAGCAAGAGCAATGTCGGTGATGCTTGTTACATTTGGTGAAAGCTTCACAATGAGCGGCTTCTTGTACGCCTCACGCACAGCCTTAACCACTGCAGAAGCGCCCTCAGTAGTCACGCCAAAAGCCATACCACCTTGCTTCACATTAGGGCAAGAGATGTTGAGCTCGATTGCAGGGATATTCTCCAGTTCGTTGATTCTTGCAGCACATTCTGCATAATCCTCTGGACATGAACCAGATACATTGACAATCATGTTTGTCTTGATATCCTTAATCTCTGGATAGATGTGCTTGCAGAAATAATCCACTCCCTTGTTCTGCAATCCAACGCAATTGAGCATACCGCTGGCAGTCTCCACCATGCGAGGATAGTCGTTGCCCTCACGAGGATTGAGCGTTGTGCCTTTCACAATAATGCCGCCAATGTCTTCAAGATTTACGAAGTCAGCAAACTCCACTCCGTAACCAAATGTGCCAGAAGCTGTCATCACAGGATTCTTCAGTGTGAGACCAGCAATATTAGTAATCAGATTAGCCATATAATAAAAAGCCCCCCGTCCCCCGAAGGGGGCGCGCCATCCGGTTGGGGGTGGATGACAAAATTAAAAACATTATTCCCCAAATGCTGCCATCAGAAACTCTATGTTCAAGACTTTCCGCATGGCTGCCCCCTTTGGGGGTTAGGGGGCTTTACCAAGTTAAATCATTAATATCAAACACAGGGCCTTCCTTGCAAACGCACACATTGCCCTTCACCGTTTTCTCCACGCAGCAAAGGCAAGCGCCCAAACCGCAAGCCATCATATTCTCAAGGCTCACTTCGCATGGAGTGCTGCTCTGCTTAGCATACTTAGCCACACTAACCATCATTGGCTTAGGGCCACACACAGAAATGCGGTCAAACTTCTCGTTGCTGAGCAATGAGTGCTGAGTCACAAATCCCTTCTCACCTTCTGAGGCATCCTCGGTAGTCACATAAACAGGAGCTATCGCCTTGAACAAATCCTGCTCCAGCAAATCGCCCTTGCTTCTTGCGCCAAGCAAGAACACAGGCTGAGCGCCATTCTCCTTCAAGTATTTGCCATATTGCAGCAAAGGAGCAACACCAACACCACCGCCAACAAGCAACACTTTCTCGCCAGCCTTCTGCACAGTAGAGAAGCCATTACCCAAAGGGAACACGAGATTGAGCTTATCGCCAGCCTTAAGCTCTGCAAGCTTGTGAGTGCCTTCACCGACTGTCTGAATAAGCAGCCAAAGCTGATTCTTCTCTCTATCCACATAATTAATAGAAATAGGACGGCGAAGGAATGTTTTAGGACTTCCCTCAACCTTTACCTCGACAAACTGTCCAGGCATCATCTCTGGCAGAGGCTCACTGTCAGTAAGCTTCAGCAACACATAGCGTGAGTGAGGAAACTCAACCTCAGCCACAGTTAAGTCTTTTACATATTTCTTCATGTCTGTAGTTGTATTTCGTTATTTTCTTTATTTACTTCACTTGTTTTTATCAGCCTTTCTCAATCGAGAAGCCTAACCCCTTGATTGATAAAGCCTTTACCTCCTTTGGCGTATCCTCATAACCTTACACCCTTATATCCTCATAACCTTACACCCTTACAGCCTTACAGCCTTACACCCATAAACCTTACACCCTTATGCCCCTTTGGACTGTAGCCTTGCAGGCTCGCGGACCTACGCTCGTTACCTCCGTGAGCTGACACTCGTACAGTTCAGATGTGTATGCTCGTTGCGTCTGTGAGCTAACACTCGCTCAGTTCAGAGGAGGAAAATCAGATTCCCCATTCAGCAGGCTTGCAAACAGACTCAAGCTTCTTTTCTTGATCGTCAGGCAACTGATAGAAGAAGTCATAACCTGTAATCTCCTCTACCTTATCGACAGACACAGCATAAGAGCGCATGTCGCGATGGGTGTCATCATTAGGGTATATGAAGCCGATAGCTTTTGGCACGCGGCCCATTGACAAAATCACCTTGAAGAAACGGTCAGGCACAGCAATACGCAAATCCCTGCGCTTGCCAATTGTCTTAGGATTCTTCGAATCATAGATTGGTCCGCAGCAGATGTAAAGAGTGCCATAATCACGCACCCACTGACGGCACTGCTGCTCAAGGTCGTTCCAGTCACCAGTATTAAGATTATGTGCCTGAGGACAGATGTTTGTCATGCAGAATGATTCGTCCATCGCCTTAGCATCATTCTTGTTGTCTCCTGCAGGACACATGTGACCTCTATCATATCCTGAACCGCTATAATCGAAAGTCTGCACCTGCGAGTTTTCTGAAATAACAGGATCGCCGTGGAAGTTGTCTGAGCGCTGAACATTTATCTTCAGCCTATCTTTAGTAAGGCTCCAGCAAACATAGTTAGGACAATGTGTTTCAACATTATAAGAGATAATGAACTGTGTCTTGAAAAGAAGAGTTTCATTTACACCTTTCAGCGGAGCAGGCTGTTCCAGATCCTCGTATGCAATTCGAGAAAGCCCTTCCTCTGGAGCCTCCATCATGTTCTCATCCACCGCTTCCGACTTCTCTGCATCCTGTGCCTTGAAAGCAGCATTCTTCTCTTCGCTCGACTCCACATAGCGACCGTCATTCACCTCAGACGGCAGCTTGTCGCCAGCATTGATGCAGCCAGCAAATGTAGTCAACACGAATAATGCTGCAGAAAATGAAAAGGCAGACAACAAGACAGACAATGATGATTTCTTCATTTTTATATTCTTTTTGGTTAGGTACATTTAGTATTAGCTACAAATGAATTGCAAATTTATAAAACATTTACTGAAAAACATATTATAATTAGAAAAAAGTTGCTAACTTTGCAAAAAATATCGAACAGACACCGATTATTGACAGTTTGCCGAATTGGCTCAGTTGGTAGAGCGTCGCATTCGTAATGCGCAGGTCGCGGGTTCGAGTCCCGCATTCGGCTCAACAAAGATTAGCAGTTTTTTTCACAATGCTTATTTACAACACCACTTTTCAGGTTGGAGTGGCAGATGCTCAAAACCTGGTCATTTACCTACACGAATCTTACATTCCTGAAGCAACAAAATCCGGCATAATGAAGAATGCCAGGATGGCAAGAATCATCTCTCACAGAGACCAGGATTCGGAGTGCTTTTCTGTGCAGTTTGAAGTAGAAAGCATGGCATTAATTCACAAATGGTATTCTGCTGAAGGTAAGAGAATTAATGACGATTTATTAAAGGCTTTCAAGAACGATGTGGTAGGCTTCCCAACAATGATGGAAGTCATTGAATAAAGCATATTAAAAACGGCACTAATTTCACAAGATGAACAAGAGCAAGCTGGAGAAAATTATCATCGGCATTGACCCTGGCACAAACCTCATGGGCTATGGCGTTCTCAAGGTGACAGGCAACAAGGCTGAGATGATGGCAATGGGCGTGATTGAGCTCAAGAAATACGCAAGCCATTATCTGAGACTTGGCAAGATCTTCGAGCGAGTGACAGGGCTGATTGACGAGTATTTGCCAGACGAAATGGCTATTGAGGCCCCCTTCTTCGGAAAGAATGTTCAATCCATGCTGAAGCTCGGAAGAGCTCAGGGCGTTGCCATCACTGCTGCAATCATGCGCGACATTCCTATCACAGAATATGAGCCGCGAAAGATTAAAATGGCCATCACTGGCAATGGAGCCGCAGCCAAGGAGCAAGTGGCTGGCATGCTGCAGAGAATGCTGAAAATCCCGAAGGAAGACATGGATGTGCAGATGGACGCCACCGACGCTCTCGGTGCTGCTTATTGCCATTTCATTCAGATGGGAAAGCCTGAAACTGAGCACAAATTCTCTTCTTGGAAAGATTTTGTCAACAAAAACTCGGACAAGATTCATAAATAGTGTGAAATAAGTTGCGAGGACTGAGAAAAATCCTTACCTTTGCATAATTATTTATAATTATGGCAGAGACATTCAACTATAGAGCATATTCCATGGAGTACGGCACATTTGTCGGAATCGCATGGAGTTTACTTTTCCTCTCTTACTTTTATGGGGTAAGAGACAATAACGCATTACTTCTTTTGGCCAGCTTCGCTTTATGCGCAGTAGGCTTTTTCCTACCTTTCATTCTTGGCTTAAGGCTAAACGCTATCATGTCGTTCAACAACATGAGGCTATCATACCTGAAAGCGCTGATGTTTTCTTTCAGCATGTTTATGTACGCCTGCTTGCTGAGCGGATTGATTTCATATTTCTACTTTGAGTTCCTTGACGATGGCGAGCTCCTTTCTGCCATAAGCACAATGCTGAACAACAAGGAAATCATAAGCATGTATAATGAAATGAAGCTGGCAGAGCAATATGGTGAGCTGCTGAACATGATTAAGGAATTAGAGAATCTAAGCAGCTTTGAATCTGCTCTTTTGATATTCAACAACAACTTCACATGGAGCATGATAATGTCGTTTCTTGTTCCATTTGCGGTAATCTACAGATTGCCCCAGAAAAACAAGAGCAATTAGTTCACAGGAAAGGCTAAGAGCAACTAAGTAAAAACAGTCAAATCAATTAACACATCATGGATATTTCAGTAATTGTTCCTTTGTACAACGAGGAAGAGTCGATAGCAGAACTTCACGCATGGATTAAGCGCGTGATGGATGAGAACAAATTCACATACGAGGTGATTTTCGTCAATGACGGAAGCACAGATCATTCTTGGGATGAGATTGAGAAACTTGCACAAGCATACCCAGAAGTGCACGGAATAAAGTTCCGCAGAAACTACGGCAAGAGCCCTGCATTGTTCTGCGGCTTTGAAAGAGCTGAGGGCGAGGTTGTCATCACAATGGATGCCGATCTTCAGGACAGCCCAGACGAAATCCCTGAGCTCTACAGAATGATTGTGGAAGACGGCTACGACCTTGTGAGCGGATTCAAGATGAACAGAAAGGAAGGCGACCCGCTTTCGAAGACCATACCTACAAAGCTTTTCAATGCCACTGCACGCAAGGTGAGCGGAATCAACAACTTGCACGACTTCAACTGCGGATTGAAGTCTTACCGCAAGGATGTGATCAAGACAATCGAAGTGTATGGCGAGATGCACCGCTACATCCCTTACCTTGCTAAGAATGCCGGTTTCGACAAGATTGGAGAGAAGCCTGTTCACCACCAGGCAAGGCAGCATGGCGTGAGCAAGTTCATGGGATGGAACAGATTCGTGAACGGCTATCTCGATCTCATCAGCCTTTGGTTCATTGACAGCTTCGGATACAAGCCAATGCACATCTTCGGCTTCATAGGCTCACTGATGTTCTTCGTAGGCTTTATCGCTGCCATCTGCGTTGGAGCATTCAAGCTTTACAACATGTACAGCGGCAACGACTACATTCTTGTGACAGATTCCCCTTATTTCTACATCTCTCTCACAATGATGATTCTTGGCACTCAACTTTTCCTCACAGGCTTCCTTGGCGACATGATTAGCCGAAACAGCCAGGAAAGAAATAAGTATCAAGTGGCAAAAATGATTTAGTAACGAGAAATAAATCACTAATAGCTTTTAAACTCAGAGGACACAGAGGACTCAGAGTTTTAAATTCCCGTTCAGGCCAAGAGATAACTCTGAGCCCTCTGTGTCCTCTGAGTTTAAAACTTTATAAGATAATTTTCTATTATCACTTAATCCACATGAAGATAAAGACAACATACATATTCAGCATTTTGTTTGCTATTGCTATGCTTGCCAGCTGTTATTCCAACAACTGTCCTCTCAACAATAGCGTCACTTGCAATTACCACTTCTACGACATGGAGGGCAACGCCATTAAATACGGCGACCAGATAAAGGTATCTACCTTGAAGCCAGGAATGAAGGATGTGTGGGTGTACAAAAAGCTTGGATATAAAACTCTCACCCTGGATTCTCCCGACTCTGCCCTCGTAGCAGATGGATATTCAGAGACAAAGACACAGCAGCGCAAGGACACCGTGATTGTGGGACAGGCAAACTCAGACAAGATTCAAATCCCGATGAGCTATTACTACAACTGCGACACGCTCGTGTTTGAATATGGCAGCATTTCAAAGAAAGACACTATCAAGATCAACCACGAGAGCTACCCTCATGTGGAATTACCTGAGTGCGGTACATACCGCTTCCATTCTCTGAAAGGCATTAGCTGCACCAATGCTGCAATCGACCATGTCGAAATCAGCAATCCTGTAGTCAACTTTGATGGCGCAGAAAACATCAAAATATACTTTAACGGCGTGGCAGAACAATAATTGATGACAATGAAAGAACTGTTTTTCAAACATATAATACTAATTGCATTCTTAGTTCAATGCGGTGCAGCTATAGCCCAGACAGAGAACGAGAATCAAGAGGTGCTAATGCCTGGAGAAACTCCAAAGCCAACGAAGTATATTGCCGTTGAGGAACAAAAGCAGAAACTTGTTTTCTTTCAGGGATTCACTCTTTCTGTCGATGCATTCGGACCACTGATGTCTGTTGTGTCCGACTACGGCACAATCGAAGCTGCTCTGAGATTAAATCTTAAGAACACATTCTTGCCAATTGTTGAGCTGGGATACGGCAAATGCAATAAGACTGATGACAACACTAATGTCAGTTTCAAGACAAATGCTCCCTTTGCAAGAATAGGCATGGACATCAACATGCTTAAGAATAAGTTCCAAGACAACCGATTGTACTTAGGCGCACGAGTGGGCGTGAGCAAATTCAATTACGAGATTTCTGGTCCAGAAATAAAAGACCCTATTTGGGGAGGCAGCAAGCCGTTTGATGTTGACAACATTGACTGCACAAGCACTTGGGGCGAGATTGTATTTGGAGCAGAAGTGAAGATTTACAAGAACTTCCACATGGGATGGCTTGTCAGATACAAGTCGGAGTTCTCTTCATCTAAAAGCAAATTCGCAAAGCCATCATGCATTCCTGGCTATGGATACACGACCAACTCCACATGCTGGGGAGGAACATACAGCTTGATCTTCGACCTCAACTGGGGTATGAAGAAGAGCCGCAAGGCTGGCTACAATATAGAAATTCGTGATATAAACTACGACAATAATGAGCAACAAAATGGAACAGTCAACGAATCAGAATCAGGAACAGGAGCAGCAGAAGGAGATGACAACGGAAGCGGAGGAGAAGGAAGCGAAGAAGAATAGCTTTGACCCTTATGCTCCTCACAAGATAAAGTGGTGGGGATGGCCTCTGCTCATCGCCCTCATCTTCGGAACTATCTACATTTACCGCCAGCAACATCCGCAAGAAAAAGCAAACGAGAATGCTGTGGCTGAGATGTGGACAGACGAAATGACAAAGAAAGCTGAAGGCTCTGTTTTCGGCACATTCTATCACATCACATATTGCAGCACCGAGGATTTAGCTGCCGGCATCTCCGAAACACTTGATAAAGTGAACAACTCTCTTTCGCCGTTCAACAAGCAATCAACAATAACTGCTATCAACGAGAATAAGAACATGGGAGTTGACAGCATGTTTGAAAGCGTGTTCAACCTTGCAAAAGAAGTATCGGCAGAGACTGACGGAGCATTTGACATCACTGTTGCACCGCTTGTAAACCTCTGGGGATTTGGCTTCAAGACAGGCGAAAAGGTGTCTGACAAGACTGTGGATAGCCTTCGCCAATTTGTTGGTTTCTCCACTGTCAAGATTGAAAACGGCAAGGTTGTGAAGGAGCATCCTGAGACAATGCTCGATTGCAGCGCAATTGCCAAAGGATATGGAGTTGATGCCGTAGGCGAATACCTTGAAAGCAAGAACATCCATTCATACATGGTTGAGATTGGAGGCGAGGTGAGACTCCGCGGGCACAACCCGAAGGGAGAGAACTGGAGCATAGGAGTGGCAAAGCCTGAGGATGATGCGCTTGCAACAAATAACGAAATGCAGCAAGTGATTAAGACTACTGACATTTCGATGGCAACTTCTGGCAACTACCGCAACTTCTATGTGAAAGATGGAAAGAAGTATGCCCACACTATTGATCCACGAACAGGTTACCCTGTACAGCACAACATCCTTTCAAGCACTGTGCTTGCAAAAGACTGCGCCACTGCTGATGCCTACGCAACATCATTCATGGTGCTTGGGCTTGATGGAGCGAAAAAAGTACTGGCTAAGCACAAGGAACTGATAGCGTATTTCATCTACGCAGACGACAAAGGCAACATGTGCGATTGGTACTCTGACGGAATGAAGGAATATTTACAAAGATAAGATATGGAAGATTTGACAATGTTTGAGCGCTTGCTTACTCTCCCACTCTTTCAAGGCATGACATTGAAAGAGCTGTCAGATGTGCTTGCATTTGTGCGCTTGGATTTTGTCAACTACCAAAAAGGTGATGAGATTGTCTGCCAGGGCGACCCGTGCAAAAACTTGCTTTGCATCATCAACGGAGATGTGAAGACAAGGTACCGAGAGGAAAACGGGCTTTTCACTATGACAGAGACATTGCCCCGCCTCGGAGTGATTGAGCCATACAATATGTTTGGCATGTATCAAAAGTACTCCCGTGATTACATCTTCGACAGCGATGGCGTGACTCTGAATATCGAGAGAAAGGTTTTCATCAACCATGTGCTCAGCAACCAGTTTGTGAAGATAAACATGATGAACATCATCTGCAACAGATACCAGCAAGCTCAAAAAAACTTGTGCGATTATTCAATTGGCGGTGTTGCTGACAAGGTGATACGATTCATCTGCAACAATTCTTCCATACAAAAAGGCACTAAGTCGTTGCAAATAAAGATGGTAGATTTAGCATCCATGCTTCAGGAAACGCGTCTCAATGTGTCTATTACCTTAAACAAAATGCAGAAGCAAGGCTTGCTAAGCCTGCAAAGAGGCATAATTGAGATACCAGACATCCAAGAGCTAAAGCGACGAGGAGGCTTTTCAACAAAAATAGCAAACAATTGAAATAAATAAAGCAACATATATGAATCCGTTTTTTACGACATACGATTATATTCCTTTTGACAAAATCACAAATGCAGACTATGAGCCTGCAATGATGAAAGGAATTGAGGAGGAAGACAAGGAAGTTGACGCTATAGTGAACAATCCCGAAGCGCCAACTTTTGAAAACACCATCGAAGCGTTAGAGAACAGCGGCGAACTTCTGGGAAAGGTCACTGAGGTTTTCTTCAATTTGCTCAGTGCAGAGACTAATGATGAAATGGATGAGCTTGCTCAGAAGATGTCCCCTATCCTTTCAGAGCATTCGAACAACATTTCTCTTAACGAAAAGCTTTTTGCAAGAGTAAAAGCAGTGTATGATGATCATGTGACTGATGACTTTGCAAGGCTTGACACTGAAGAAAAGATGCTCTTGAAGAACACCTATGAAGGATTTGTTCGCAATGGAGCTAATCTTTCTGATGACAAAAAAGAAGAGCTTAGAAAAGTGTCGGCACAACTTGGTGTTTTGTCACTGCAATTCTCTCAGAACAAGCTGAAAGACACAAACGACTTCATCCTTCACATCACAAATGAAGAAGATCTTGAAGGACTTCCTGAAAGCAGCCTTGACTTAGCAAAGCAAACGGCCAAAGAAAAGGAGATGGAAGGATATGTGTTCACATTGCAAATGCCATCATATTCGCCATTCATCACTTATAGCGCAAAGCGTGATTTGAGAGAAAAGATGTATATGGCGTACAACACTCTTTGCACGCACGACAATGAGAATAATAATGTTGACATTGTTGGGAAGATTGTCAATTTACACAGGGAATTGGCTCAACTGCTTGGCTACAAGACTTACGCAGACTATGCTCTTGCTCGCCGCATGGCAGAAAAAACAGAGAATGTGTATGGCCTCCTGAACAACTTGATTGATGCATACATGCCAACTGCAAAGGAGGAAGTGGCAGAAGTGGAAGCTATGTACTATGCTGACAACGGTATCGATGTTAGCACCCTTGACGAACATTCACCTCTTAGATTTATGCCATGGGATTTCTCCTACTATTCAAACAAGTTGAAAGAAAGCAAATTCAACATCAATTCAGAGATGCTCAGGCCATACTTCGAATTGTCAAAGGTGAAAGAAGGCGTCTTTGGCTTAGCGACAAAACTCTATGGCATCACATTTGTCAAGAATGATAAAGCTCCTGTTTACCATCAAGATGTTGATGTTTATGATGTTATTGACAAAGATGGCAGCTATCTTGCCCTTTTCTATTGCGACTTCCATCCGAGAGCATCGAAGAAGTCTGGTGCTTGGATGACAAGCTACAAAGACCAAAGAATTGACAAGGACGGAACAAACATAAGGCCTCAGGTAAGCATTGTGACTAACTTCTCGAAGCCTACTGAAAACAAACCTGCTTTGCTGACACTTGGAGAGGTAGAGACCTTCTTGCATGAGTTTGGACATTCTCTTCATGGAATATTTGCAAATTCTCACCATCGTTCACTTTCAGGAACAAGCGTTTATTGGGATTTCGTTGAGCTTCCTTCACAGTTCATGGAGAACTACAGCATTGAGAAGGATTTCCTAAACACATTTGCATCGCACTACGAAACAGGTGAGCCATTGCCACAAGAGTTAATTGACAGAATCGTGGCTAGCCGAAACTTCAATGTTGCCTATGCATGCATGAGACAAGTTAGCTTTGGACTCCTTGATATGGAATTCTACACTCTGACAGAGCCATTCTCTGCAGATCTAATTCAATTCGAGCAGAATGCATGGAGTAAGGCACAAGTATTGCCAAAAGTTGATGGAACTTGCATGACCGTGCAATTCTCTCACATAATGGCAGGCGGTTACTCAGCTGGATTCTACAGCTACAAATGGGCAGAAGTTCTTGATGCAGATGCATTCTCTTTGTTTAAAGAGAAAGGAATATTCAATACAGAAACAGCTCAAAGCTTTAGAGACAACATTCTGTCAAAAGGCGGCTCAGAACATCCGATGACTTTGTATAAGCGCTTCAGAGGGCAAGAGCCAACAATTGATGCATTGCTTAAGAGAAACGGTATAAAATGAGGATACAAATGAACAAAGTTCTTACTATATTAATAACAGCATTTTCTTTACTATGCTTCTGTTCATGCGCCAATGAAGATGACATCGATGAGCTTTTCATTGGTAAAACATGGTACATGAATGGAGCAAGCATTAATGGGAAAGTCTTAAATGACGATGTGAAAAAATTCTTCACTGAAGATGGCGCCAGTGTTTACAAGATTTCCTTTACAGATAGTAAATTCACAGGCACATTATCTAAGAATTCTGTTTTCAGTGGCAGATGGGAAGCTGATCCTAAAAAACAAACCATAAGGCTTGTCATTGAAAAAGAGCCTGATGTGAATAATGATTTTGACAGACTTGTGTATAAGATAATAAAGAATGTTACGAAGTATAAGGGCGATACAACGATTATGAAGTTGTCCGAGGACGGAAATAACTATGTGAATCTAACAAATAAAAGATAAATATACGAATCTAACAAATAAAAGATAAGACTATGGAAGAAAAAGAAATAAAACAGCTTAATCTTGACAAGCGATATGTGCGCATGGCTCGCATCTGGGCTGAGAACTCCTATTGTCAACGCAGACAGGTTGGAGCAATTGTTGTCAAGAATAAGATGATCATCTCTGACGGATATAATGGCACGCCTGAAGGCTTTGAAAATGTTTGCGAAGATGAATACAATGTGACTAAGCCATATGTTCTCCATGCAGAGGCCAACGCCATAACAAAACTTGCTCGCAGCCACAATTCAAGTGAAGGGGCTACCATGTATGTAACTGCCTCGCCATGTATTGAATGCGCTAAGCTCATAATTCAAGCAGGAATTAGGCGTGTGGTATATTCTGAGAAATACCGTCTTGAAGATGGTATTAACTTGCTGAAGCGCGCCAACATTCAAGTTGATTATATTAACCCAACAGAAAACAATGAGTAACATAAATAGAAAAAATCGTTTTGTTCCTTTAATTATTGCAGCAAGCGTTATCGTCGGAATAATCATTGGCACATTCTTTGCTAATAGGTTTGCTGGCAATAGATTGAACATCATCAATACTTCAAGTAACAAATTAAATGATTTGCTTCACATTATTGATGATCAATATGTTGATACTGTTGACATTCCGAATATTGTTGAGCAGTCTATGCCAAAAATCCTTGAAGAGCTGGATCCTCATTCCACTTACATCTCTGCAAAAGATGCTAAGACGGCTAATGATGACTTGAAAGGATCATTTAGCGGAGTTGGCATTCAATTCACTATCAGGGAAGACACGGTAAGAATCACCAACATAATTAAAGGTGGTCCTTCAGAAAAAGTCGGCATCATTGCTGGAGACAAAATAGTATCAGTGAATGACGAGCCGTATGTAGGCAAAATCGTAACAAACGAAGAAACTCTGCATAGACTGAAGGGAGAAAAAGGAACTAAAGTGAAAATTGGCGTATTGAGACATGGACAAAAGAAACCAATATACTTCACTGTAGTCCGTGGCGACATTCCTCTGAAGAGCATTGATGCAACTTATATGATAAACAAAGAGTTAGGTTACATCAAGATAAAGAATTTCGGAGAAACAACTTATGCCGAATTGCTTACATCTCTTGCAGAACTCGAGGTGGAAGGATTCAAGGGTCTTGTAATAGACCTTCGTGACAATGGCGGTGGCTACCTTTCCGCTGCTATCCAAATGGTTAATGAGTTTTTGCCAAAAGACCGACTTATTGTATATACACAAGGAAGAAAAACAAAACGAGAAGATTATCGCTCGGACGGTAGAGGCTCATACCAGGATATTCCTCTTATTGTGTTGATTAGCGAGACATCGGCTTCTGCGGCAGAAATATTCTCTGGAGCTATACAGGATAATGACAGAGGCACAATTGTTGGTCGCAGATCATTCGGCAAAGGCTTAGTGCAACAGCCAATCGAATTTGCTGATGGATCTATGATTCATTTGACTATTGCCAGATACTACACTCCTTCTGGCAGATGCATTCAGAAACCTTATGTCAAAGGGCAGTCAAAGGACTATGAAATGGATCTCATCACAAGATATGAACGAGGTGAATTCTTTAGTCAAGACAGCATTCACCAAACGGGCGAGGAATATAAGACAAGCATTGGACGCACAGTGTATGGCGGTGGCGGCATTATGCCTGACTACTTTGTTGCAGAAGACACAACTGCATTTACCCCTTATTATTCTGAAGTTGTAACAAAAGGACTTGTTGCTCAATTCTGTTTTGAATACACAGACAACAATCGCCAAGAGCTCAGCAAATTCACGAAAGCAGATGAAATCGAGAAGTTTTTAAGAAAGAACGCTGTGATAGACCAATTCATCAGATATGTGGATTCAAAAGGCATACAGCGTAGAAACAACATGATTTACAAATCACAGCATCTGTTTGAAAAAGCTGTTTATGGAAGCATTATATATAATATGATGGAAATGAGCGACTATGTTGAGTATTTCAATCGCAATGATGTTACCATAGAAAAAGCTGTTGAGCTTTATAATAACAAAAAGACCAAACCAACTCTTAAACCTGAAGAGGAAACAAAGAATGCAAAAAAAAGAGCTGCGTGCATACATACGAGAATTGAAACGGCAGTATTCGCATGAGCAACTTAAGCAAATGAGCTCTGCAATCACGAATCGTGCAATAGATTTCATACATAATTACGACAAGAAGGATGGCTGTAAAACCATCCTTCTTTACCATTCTTTGCCTGACGAGGTATATACCCATAGCTTAATCTCTTCTCTATCTGATAAAGGATACACGGTATTATTGCCTACAGTTATTGACAACGAAAACATGGAACTACACATATATATAAATGATGAAGAATACCATGTCGGAGCTATGAATATCCAAGAAGCGAATGGGGATGCATTTGACTGCTATGAGAAGATTGATTTAGCAATAATCCCAGGAATGGCATTCACAAAAGACGGACACAGATTAGGCAGAGGCAAAGGATACTACGACAGAATCCTACAGAAAATAAAATGTCCACTAATTGGATTGGCTTTTCCTTTCCAAATAGTGGACAATATCCCGTGCGAAGAACACGATGTGAAAATGAACTATATCATTTCTTAGTCTTTTTACTTACAGGCACATCTGTCATTTCGCCTTGAATGAAGATTCTGACTACTTCATCTTTACAATTAGTAAAGACCTGGATGTTCTTCTTGAATCTACCAGGCATCTTCCCTGTACCATTATAAGTTACTGTGATTTCACCGCTAGCTCCAGGGGCAATAAAATCCTTTGGATATTCTGGCTGAGTGCAGCCACAACTTGCATGTGCTGAATTAATGACCAATTTAGCATTTCCCACATTAGTAAATTTGAAAACAACCTTCTGTACAGGGTCATCTTGAGAAAAGGTACCCATATCGATTGTTGTCTTCTCAAACTTAATTTGAGGATACTTTTTTGCAGAAATTGGTAAGACACACAAACAAAGTGTAAGCAATAATAATAATTTTACTTTCATTTTGACATTTACGATTTTCTTATAAATATGCACTTTTGTGCTATTTTAGCTAAATTTGGTTACAAAAGTAATACAAAAAGTTTTAATAGCTTGTAAGTTCGCCGTTTTTTTAGTAATTTTGCACGAAATTTAGAAAAAATTAATAATTCATTATGGCAAAGACTAAGTATATATTTGTCACAGGCGGAGTTGCAAGCTCACTTGGAAAAGGTATCATTTCTTCATCTATTGGAAAATTGCTTCAAGCAAGAGGATACCATATCACTATACAGAAATTTGACCCATATATCAACATTGACCCAGGAACACTCAACCCTTACGAGCATGGAGAGTGTTATGTAACTATCGATGGACAGGAAACAGACCTCGACCTCGGTCATTACGAACGATTCACAGGAATTCAGACAACTAAAGCTAACAATATCACCACAGGAAGAATCTACCAAAGCGTTATTGAAAAAGAACGCAGAGGTGATTACCTTGGCAAGACTATCCAGGTGGTGCCTCACATCACTGACGAGATAAAGCGCAACATGCTTATCCTCGGCAAGAAAGGCAATTATGATTTTATCATAACAGAGATTGGTGGAACAGTCGGAGACATTGAAGGCTTGCCATTCCTCGAAGCAATTCGCCAGCTCAAATGGGAGCTTGGAAAAGATGCTGTTTGTGTTCATTTGACTTATGTTCCATACCTCGCTGCAGCTGGAGAGTTAAAGACAAAGCCAACGCAGCATTCTGTAAAGGAACTTCAGAGTCTTGGTATTCAGCCTGATGTGCTTGTGCTTCGCGCTGAACATGAACTCAGCCAGAACTTAAGGAACAAGGTTGCTGCTTTCTGCAATGTTGATTGCGATTGCGTTGTTCAGTCGCTTGATTTGCCTTCAATCTATGAAGTGCCTATCAAAATGCATGAACAAGAACTTGACACTGTAATCCTGAGAAAGCTCAATGTGGAAGTGGCTCCTGCCCCAGACTTGGCACCATGGAAAAACTTCCTCAGCAAGAGATACAATGCTACCAAGGAATTGCATATAGCTCTTGTCGGCAAATATGATTTGCAAGATGCATACAAATCTATACTGGAAGCACTTTCACAGGCTGGCACATACAATGACCGCAAGGTGAAGACTCATTTCGTTAATTCCGAGAAACTCACAGATGACAATGTCGAGGAACTTCTCAAAGACATGTCTGGTGTTGTGATTTGTCCTGGATTTGGACAAAGAGGTATTGAAGGAAAGATTATTGCTGCAAGATATTGCCGTGAGAATAACAAACCAACATTTGGCATTTGCCTTGGCATGCAAATGATGGTGATTGAGTTTGCAAGAAATGTGCTTGGCTATGAAGATGCCAACAGCCGTGAGATGGATGAGAAGACTCCTCATAATGTCATTGATATCATGGAGGAACAGAAGAACATCACTCACATGGGAGGCACTATGCGATTGGGCGGTTACGAATGTATTGTTGATAAAGATAGCCGTACATACGAAGCATATAACAGCACAAAGATTATTGAGCGCCATCGCCATCGCTACGAATTCAACAATGACTTCAAGCAGGAGTTCATCGACAATGGAATGGCATGTGTAGGCATTAACCCAGAGAGCGATCTTGTTGAAATTGTTGAAGTTCCATCTAACACATGGTACATTGGCACACAATTCCATCCAGAATACTCTTCAACGGTGCTCAATCCTCACCCTCTTTTCCTCAGTTTCATCCAGGCATCTATTGGTGTCGAAGAAGACTAAGATTTCAAACTTAAAACATATAATTCCAACAGTACAAGACGGCTTAGACCGTCTTGTCCGCACTTAAAACAAAACAAAAAATTATCATAATGAACAAGAACACACTTATCGGCTTTTTGCTTATGGCTCTCGTTATTTTCGGCTTCATGGCATACGAGAATTACGCAAGAACAAACCAAGCCGAAGAACTGCGTATCCAAGATTCCATTAATAGCGTGAATGCTATGAAGGAAGCTAAGAAAGCTCAGCTTAAACAAGCAAAAGAGGAAGAGGAAAAAGCTGACACTCTCAATCCTCTATACAATGCCTACAAAGGAACTGCCTCTACAACAACCATCGAGAACGAACTTCTTAAAGTCACTCTCACCACAAAAGGTGGCCAGCTTCAGAAAGTAGAGCTGAAAGATTCAACATATAAAGGTCGTGAAGGTGGCAATGTTGTTCTGTTTGACGGAACAGATCAGACCATGAATTTCCTTCTTGACGGCAAGACTGCCAATATTGAGACCAAAGATCTTTTCTTCACAGCAACAGCACAGTCGGCAAATGGCGTCACAATGCATCTTCCTGTCTCAAACGGAGGTTTGGATATCATCTACTCTCTCAAGCCTAATTCTTATATCCTCGACATGGATGTGAAGGCAACAAACCTCAATGGCTTCTTCCCATCTGCCACAAAGACTATGCAGATTGAATGGGTAGAGAACATGAAGCAGCAAGAGAAAGGATATGACTTTGAAACTCGCTATTCTACAATTACATACCGCGACATTGATGGCGACACTCATGAACTAAGCGTGAGTGGTGGCGATGAAGACGAAGACGAATTTGAAGAACAAGCAAAATGGATTGCTTATAAGACACAATTCTTCAGTCAGGTTCTTGTTTCAGACGCTCCGATCAGCGTAAAAACAATGTCATCTGCTGCTCTTGAGAAAGGAACAGGATACCTCAAGACATACAACACTTCTTTCTCCACAGATTTTGATGCTAAGGGTGTGAAGCCATCAAGCTTCCACATGTACCTTGGCCCTAACAAGTTCTCAACACTCAAAGAGAACGAGGAAATAATTGGCTCGACAGATGACCTTGACCTTCAGTCACTCGTATATCTCGGATGGCCTGTTGTTAAGTGGATTAACCGTTTCATCTTCCTTTATGCATTCGATTTCCTCTCTGGCCTTGGACTCCACATGGCACTCGTGCTTCTCATTCTTACTATTCTGGTCAAGGTTCTCGTGTTCCCACTCATGAAGAAGTCATACCTTTCTTCAGCAAACATGCGAGTGCTTCGTCCAAAGATGGATGAGATTGCAGCTAAATATCCAAAGCCAGAAGATGCAATGCTCAAGCAGCAAGAGACCATGAAACTCTATAGCGAGTATGGCGTAAGCCCAATGGGCGGATGTCTTCCAATGCTCATACAGATGCCTATCTGGATTGCCCTCTTCAACTTCATTCCTAACTACATCCAGCTACGCGGTGTTTCTTTCCTCTGGGCTGACGACATGTCTTCATACGATGACATTATCAATTGGGGAGTAAATATTTGGGGAATCGGCGATCACCTCTCACTCTTCTGCGTGCTCTGGTGTGCATCTACAATCTTCTCATCAATGATTACTACAAAGCAGCAGTCATATGCTATGACAGCTGAACAGCAACAGCAAATGGGAATGATGAAATGGATGACTTACCTCATGCCACTCATCTTCTTCTTCTCATTCAACAGCTACAGCTCGGGCCTTAACTACTACTACTTCATCTCTACCCTCTCAAGCGTGCTCTTGATGTGGTGGCTTCGCAAGACAACTGATGACGCTAAGCTTCTCGCTAAGCTTGAGGAGCGTCACAAGCAGCGCAAGGCTGATGCTGGAAAGAAGAAAAAGACTTCAAGCTTGATGGAGCGACTCCAAGCTATGCAAGAGAAACAGATGGAGATTCTGCGTCAGCAGCAAGAAGCTCAGCATCAAAAAGATAGCAAATAGCATCATCTTTACATGAATTGCTGTTTTGAAATATAATCAGACAAAACACAGGGCGGGCCATTGAGGTTCGCCCTTCACTGCCTTAAAACGAAAAACATATTCTACCTTTTATGAACAAATCATTTATGGCACTCTTAATTGCATCGGCTATTGCGGCAGGCAAGGCAGAAGCACAGCCAAAAACATTCATTGGCCGCTCTCAGCCAAAGATAGAAAACCGCGCACTTACCCCCGAACTTCTCTGGGCAATGGGACGAATCGGAGGAGCAGATGTTGCACCTGATGGCAATAGCATCGTATATAATGTTAGCTATTATAGCGTTGCAGAAAATAAAAGCCATACAGTCATCTACTCTCAGAACGCAGATGGCTCAAACGAAAAGCTTCTCACAACAGCAAAATCGAGCGAAGTTGCTCCTCAATACATTGCTAACGGCACACGAATAGCGTATCTTGGCCTTGACGAAGAAGGCAACATGCAAATCTGGTCAATGGCCCTTGATGGAAGTGACCGCAAGCAGCTATCTAATGAAGCAGAGGGCGTGGACGACTTCAAGTTCTCTCCTGACGAGAAGAAAGTCATCCTTGTAAAAACAATCAAATACGGAAAGCGCACATCAGACATCTATCCAGATCTTGACAAGTCATCAGGCAGAGTTATTGACAACCTTATGCACCGCCATTGGGACGAATGGGTAGAGTCTATTCCTCATTCATATGTGGCTGATTTCGATGGCAATGCCATTAAAAACTCAACTGACATTCTCAATGGTGAACCATACGAATGCCCGATGAAACCTTTCGGAGGCATTGAGCAGTTAGCTTGGAGTCCAGACAGCAAGACGATTGCCTACACATGCCGCAAGCTGGAAGGCAAAGACTATGCTTGTTCAACAGATGCTGACATCTATCTTTATGATGTTGAGTCAAAAGCCACAAAGAACATCTGCAAGGGCGAAGGCTACAAGCGCCCTTCAGTCGATTACACAGAATCATTGAAAAACCAGAAGGTTAACGACCGCTCTTACACTGGCAATGTGGTGAGCGGATTCCTTCTCTCTGGCTATGACACCAACCCTGCGTTTTCGCCAGACGGCAAGTACATAGCTTGGCAGAGCATGGAGCGCGATGGCTATGAGAGCGACATAAACCGCCTTCTCATCATGGACTTGAGTACAGGCAAGATTCAGCAGTTGGCTCAGTCGCTCGACACTCCTGTTGACTCATACGCATGGTCAGCCGACAGCAAGACCATATACTTCGTTGCTACATGGCACGGAACAACCCACATCTATTCTGTCAACTTGAAGGACAATGTGAAGCAGATTACCGATGGGCAGTACGACTATTCTTCCGTTCAGCTCTGTGGCAAGAAGCTCCTATGTGGTCGCCACAGCATTTGCGACAGCCATGATCTCTACCTTATCGATCCAGCCGGCAAAAAGCCTGTGGTTCAGCTCACTCACGAGAATCAGTATTTCCGCAACAACATCGACTGGGGCACATGCGAGCCTCTTTGGTCAAAGACTGTTGACGGAAAAGACTTGCTCTCATGGATCATCCTTCCTCCAAACTTCGACCCAAACAAAAAATACCCTACTCTTCTCTTCTGCGAAGGCGGTCCACAGTCGCCTGTGAGTCAGTTCTGGTCATATCGATGGAACTTCATGATGATGGCATCTCAAGGTTATATTGTTGTTGCTCCAAACCGCCGAGGCCTTCCTGGATTTGGAAAGAAATGGCTTGAGGAAATCAGCGAGAACTATGGTGGCAAGTGCATGGACGACTATCTCTCTGCGATAGACCACGCAGTCCAGAGCCTTCCTTATGTTGACAAAGATCGTCTTGGATGTGTTGGCGCTTCATTTGGCGGATATTCAGTCTATTGGCTTGCAGGCCATCACGACAAGCGCTTCAAGGCATTCATTGCCCATGACGGCATCTTCAACATGGAGCAGCAGTATCTTGAGACAGAGGAAATGTGGTTTGCAAACTGGGATATGGGCGGAGCATACTGGAATGGTCATCCAAAGACTTTTGAGAACTCGCCTCACCGCTTTGTTGACAAATGGGACACTCCAATTCTCTGCATCCAAGGAGAAAAGGACTATCGCATCGTCACCTCTCAGGCAATGTCTGCATTCAATGCTGCCCAGCTGCGAGGCATTCCGTCTCAGTTCCTTGTTTTTCCTGATGAGAACCACTGGGTGCTGAAGCCTCAGAATGGCATTCTCTGGCAGAGAACATTCTTTGCATGGCTTGACAAATGGGTGAAGAATCCTTCAAAAAACAACTAAAGACAACTAATAATATAAAAAATAAACTAATATGGCACAAAACGGACATCCAAAAGGACTCTATCTCTTGTTTGTAACAGAGATGGCAGAGCGCTTCTCTTATTATGGAATGCGCGCACTCTTTACGCTGTACCTTGTTGCAGCATTCTTCAACAGCGCTGATGCGAGCCAAATCTACGGCTCATACACAGGCCTTGTTTACCTCACTCCACTCCTCGGCGGCTACATTGCAGACCGCTACTGGGGCAATCGCCGTTCCATCATCGTGGGCGGTATCGTCATGGCTATCGGCCAATTCCTCATGTTTTCATCGGCTTGCTTCGTGCAGCAATCCATCATGACTGAGGGCGGAGCTATTGATGCGTCGGTTGACAACAACTTCTCGCTCATCCTCATGTTCTGCGGTCTTGCAGCCCTCATCATCGGTAATGGCTTCTTCAAGCCAAACATCTCAACAATGGTGGGCGACCTCTACGATCCACAAGACAAGCGCAAGGACTCTGCATTCACAATCTTCTACATGGGCATCAATGTAGGTGCTTTCATTGCTCCTCTCATTTGTGGTCCTCTCGGCAATGGTAACTGGGCAAACCCATCAGCCTTCAAGTGGGGCTTCTTCTGCGCTGGCTGCGCAATGATTCTCTCTGTAGTAGTGTTCTGGGCTCTTAAGAATAAGTACCTCAAGACTCCAGAAGGACTCCAGATTGGTCTTGCTCCAAGCAAGTCAGAGCTTCGTCATCAGAAGGATGCAGCAGCAGAATCAGCTGCTCAGGCAGAGAAGAAAGCAGAAGTGAAGAACTCGCCTCTCCGCCTCTGGGGATGCGTGCTTGCAGCAGTTGCAATGATGATTGCTTTCTCATGGACAGCTCAGAACTTCAACGACTACATCTCGGCTGCAATCTACTCAATATCAATTGCTCTCCCTATCTTTATCATCACAGACAAAGGCCTCACAGGTACAGAAAAGTCACGCATTGGCGTAATCTACATCATCGCAGTATTCGTCATCTTCTTCTGGAGTGCATTTGAGCAAGCAGGCTCATCGCTCACAATATTTGCTGACCAGCAGTGCGACCGACACATTGGTGATTGGGAAATGCCAACAACATGGTTCCAGTCAATCAACCCAATCGTTGTCGTTTGCTTCGCACCTGTAATGGCAATGCTCTGGGAGTTCCTCCTCAAGCGCGGTATCAATGTTCCATCGCCAATTAAGCAGGCAATCGGTCTTCTCCTCCTCGCAATCGGCTATGTAGTGATTGCAATTGGCACAAACGGTCTTGAAGGCAATGCTAAGGCTTCTATGTGGTGGCTCTTCATCCTCTACTTCATCCACACTCTCGGTGAGCTCTCGCTTTCTCCAATTGGCCTTTCTATGGTGAACAAGCTCTCTCCTGCACGCCTCGCTTCACTCCTCATGGGCGTTTGGTTCATGTCGAATGCTGCATCAAACATCCTAGCAGGCAACCTTGCTACTCTCCTCCCAACAGGCGGCGAGCCAAAGTCTTTCTGCGGATTTGAAATTGCCACACTCACCGACTTCTTCACACTCTTTGCCGTAATGGCAGGCGTAGCAGCAGTTATCCTTTTCTGCCTCTACCCTGTGCTCAAGAAGATGATGAAGGGAGTGGAATAACATACTTATCTTAATCAATGAAACAATCTCATCCAAAGGGATTATACCTTCTCTTTGCGACAGAAATGGCAGAGCGTTTCTCATACTACGGTATGAGAGCGCTCTTTACGCTTTACATGGTCTCGGCACTCTTTACCACTGAAGATGCCTTTGAGATTTATGGCACATACACAGGGCTCGTCTATCTCACCCCATTGATTGGCGGATACATAGCCGATCGCTATTGGGGAAATCGCCGCTCCATCATTGCAGGCGGACTGGTCATGGCACTTGGGCAATTCCTGATGTTTCTTTCAGCATGTTTTGTACAAAACAGCATAGCGTCAGAAGGAGCAGCCATCGATGCCACAATAAACAATCACCTATCTGTCATGCTGATGTTCACAGCATTAGGATGCATAATACTTGGCAATGGTTTCTTCAAGCCAAACATTTCCACAATGGTTGGCGACCTCTACGCTCCAACAGACAAACGCAAGGATTCTGCATTCACAATCTTCTACATGGGCATCAACATAGGAGCTTTCATTGCTCCGCTTGTATGCGGATTGTTTGAAGGAGACTTCTCCAATCCTTCTCGTTTCCGCTGGGGATTTCTTATCGCATGCATTGCAATGGTCATCTCCGTCATTTTGTTTGTTCTTCTCAAAAACAAATACCTTGTCACATCAGACGGCGAACCAATAGGCCTTGCTCAATCAGACAAGCCAAAATTTCAGCAAGAACAAAGCAAGCCACTCACGCGTCAGGAGAAATACAACATCTGCGTAATATTCATTGTGGCACTGTTCGTCATATTTTTCTGGGCATCATACGAACAAGCAGGCGTGTCACTCACCTACTTCGTCAATCAGCAAACCGACCGCAACATTCTCGGATGGGAAGTGCCAACATCGTGGTTCCAGTGTCTTCCTGCCATATTCTGCGTAGCATTAGCACCTGTGATGGCTGGTCTATGGGAGTTTCTTGGCCGACGAAAGCTCAAGAACGGCAAAACACTTGAGCCTACCTCAATTCAGAAACAAGCCTTAGGACTTGCTTTCCTCGCCATCGGCTATCTGGTCATTGCAATCGGAGTGGACGACATCGCCCCAGGCACTAAAGTCAGCATGATGTGGATTACAAGCCTATACTTCATTCACGAACTTGGCGAGCTCTCGCTTTCTCCTATCGGCCTATCTATGGTTAACCGATTGAGCCCTAAGCGTTTCGCATCGCTCATCATGGGAGTATGGTTTATGAGCACTGCCATAAGCAACTTCCTTGCAGGCCACCTTGCCACACTCTATCCGGACGGTGCATCAGAAGTCAAGAGCATTCTTGGCTTCCAAATCAGCACAATCCACGACTTCTTCCTCGTTTTTGTTGTAATGTCAGGCATTGCATCAATACTTCTTTTTGCCATTTGCCCAATCATGAAGAAAATGCTTGGCAATCAAGAAGTTTAGACAAAACACCTACGCCCTTTCCCCCTTTAGACTTACGCCTTTGCAGCTCACAGACCTATGCTCGTCACCTCCGTGAGCCTGCAAGGCTACAGTCCAGATGCTTATGCTCGTTGCGTCTCACAGCGTATGCCTTATGTCACTCGCAACGCTTGCCTTGATTGTCACGCAACTTGCGCCTTATACCTCTCGCAACTTACGCCTTGTATCGCACATGCGTTATGCCTTATATCGCACATGCAATACGCCTTGCATCGTACAAGCGATACAAGGCGTAAGTTTGGAGCATTATCAAGTACTTGAAAAACAGAGTGAAAGGTCTGTTTTATCGATACATTATCTCGTTTATCGTATGTCTTCCCACAAATCGGCTGCAATCCACATTTCCACGAATGCCACGGATAGAGCCTTGAGCTGAGTACTGCCACATCAGGAAGTCATCGTCACTGTAGAGCGTTGGCTCAATGAAAGAGTATGCAGCAATGAAATACTTGTATGTACGAAGCTGCATATTGCTGTGAATGTGGTTGTTATAGAAATTCTTACCAGTATAGATAAGCGGCTTCTTGCCATACTCTTTTTCAAACAAGTCGCATAGCTCAAGAAGGCGCATCTGCAGAGTTGTGGTGCTCACTCCATTTGTCACCTCCACATCGATGAGCGGAAGAAGATCCTGCTTCTTTGTATCCACTACCGAAACGAAATGCTCGAACTGCGCACGAGCAGAATACTGAGGACGGAAGAAGAGGTATGAGCCAACCTTGAGGCCAAGACGCTTGCACTCGGCAAAATTGTAGCTGTACATGTTATCAGTTATGTTAGTGCCTTCGGTTGCTTTCATATACACATAGCCAACCTTCGGGTCACGAGCCACTTCGTCCCAATTGATGCGTCCTTGATGATGGCTGATGTCGATACCATGCATGTGATTGTCAGGATTAACCGATTTACCTGCAATCGATGGCATTGGGATAGCTTTTGGATGGCGATCAGGCCTTGCCTTTCGGGCAATTGGGTCTGGCTGTATGTCACCTGTAATTTCCACTTCATGCACCTTCTTCGTTTTCGTCTTGTTCGACTTCTGCGCATAAAGAGGACTCAAGGCAAAAGATTGGAAGATGAGCAGAGTTATAAGTATAGTGAGTTGCTTCATGAATATATACAATGTAAATTCTGTACAAATATAGAAATTTTAGCCGTAAATAGCAATTAAAATAGTGCATCTTAACTTTTTTAAGGATTTTAAATACTAAATATAGCCTTCATATCGGAAATTAGCTGTAATTTTGGACGATTTTATTACATGAAGATGAATAAAGATCTGAAATATTGGTTTGTTTTCATTAGCAACAGCTTGCTGGTGGAGCGTAATGAGAACAGAGCATCTGTACCGCTGCTTGAATCTGCTCCTACCGAGGTGAAATCATGGACTAAGATGCAAGAGCTGCCAGACATGAATGGCCATAAGTGCTTAGCTTACAGCATCAGCGTTCCTCCTGAAAACCTGGGAAATCTTGTCACTGTAGGACTTAGGGAATCGTGGAATATCCTCGCTCGCGAACAGTATAATATGGCAAGCAAAGCAAGTGAGCTTCTCTACTGGGATTCGAACACGAAATACTGCGGCGTATGCGGTGCACCTATGGAACGAAGCACTGTCATAAGCAAGAAATGTACTAATTGCGGCAAGGAAGTTTGGCCACAGGTTAGCCCTGCAATTATTGTCAGAATCAAGCGCGACGACAATATTCTTCTTGTGCATGCTCGCAATTTCAGACGAAGCGAGATGTATGGATTGGTTGCAGGATTTGTCGAAACAGGTGAAACCTTGGAAGAATGCGTTGCACGAGAAGTTCAAGAAGAAGTTGGACTCAAGATAAAGAACATCAAATACTTTGGCAGTCAGCAATGGCCTTACCCTTGCGGAGTGATGATAGGCTTCACAGCCGATTGGGAATCAGGAGAAATAATGCTTCAGGAAGAAGAGCTTAGTCATGCAGGATGGTTCAACAAGAACAATATGCCTCCTATTCCAGACAAGATGTCGATTGCAAGACAGCTGATTGACGATTATATTGAAAATTAAGAGTTAAGATTTAGAAGACGAATAACACAAAACATACTGATTATGAAAAAGATTAGAATTGGGGCTTTAGTTTTGGCTGGCACAATGCTCGTGTCAAGCTGCACAAGTAGCTATCAGGCTTCTGGAGGCGTGACAGGCGCCATGATTGGCAGCCACATTGGCGAAGCTATTGGTTTTCTCTCAGGACATGGACACTTCCGCGGACACAACGCTGCACTTGGCAGCTTGATTGGAGCTGGCATTGGAGCAGCTCTTGGCGTGGGCGTGGCTTCAGCTATCGAAGAGAATGAACAGAAGAAATATGAAGACTATGAGCGTAGTCGCAAGAGTTCGCAGCAGAATGGTGGCTATGAGTCAAATGTTGGCCAGTCTTCAGGCGATTACCAAACTGGAGGTGGCGCCTATGCTGACGCAAACAGCAGCGCAAGCAATGGCAGCTACAATTTTGGTTCAGAAAGCAAGTCACTGAATGTCAGCCTTTCAGAGCTTTCTTACATGGATGCTGATGGCGACGGATTCTTCAGCAAAGGTGAGACTTGCGAGATTGAGGGATACATCACAAATACTTCAGGTGAGTCTCTTCGCGACATCGTCATCTATCTCAGCATCGACGATAACAAGGATTTCAACATCTCTCCTTCACTCACAACCACACTCGCACCTGGACAGAAAATCCGATACACAGGACGAGTATATTGCAAGAAGGCAAGAAATGGTCAAACAGCAGTCATCAACCTCAATGCCACATGCAACAATAAGAACTGCACAAGCAGCAGCTTATGCATTGGCATGAAATAGAATACTACATTTTCACTTTTACAGCCTTCGATTCATTGTGAAGGCGGTCAAGGGCAGTTACTACGACAGTACTGCCCTTTTTTGCTGTGTTAAGGGTGATGCTGGTGCTGCGAGTGATAGCAACAATGTGTGAAGAAGAATTCAGATTCACCTTTTCTCCCTTATCAAACTGATACACAACATACTGAATAGCTTTGTCCATTTCTTTCTTTGCCTTTGGCTCTTCCCATGAAAGAATTGTGCCCGAAGCTGCATACTTTGACTTCGACACGCTTCTTGGCTTGCCAGGAGCCTTGGCATCAATGAATGTCATCAATGGCTGAAGAGCAGGAGTGCTGTGATATTGCTTTTCAAGCACAGTGCGGTAATTGCCTGGATTATTCACCACAGCTGCTGCATACCATTGGCAACTGCCTTTGATGTTGGAAAGATTGCGCTGCAAATCGTACTTGGCAAACATCTGATGGCGGTTTGCATTATTTGGATCAGACTCCTTAACTGTGCGCTCAACATCTTGTCCGATGAACAAAGGACGCTGGCCACAATAGTCATTCCACCAATGCAGAAGAACTTCATAATCAGCAGCTTTTGTGCCAAAGTTCCAATACACTTGAGGAATGTTGTAATCAACCCAGCCTTGCTTTGTCCAATAAACAATGTCGGCATAGAGGTCTGTGTAGTTCTGCGTGCCATTCGTTGCACTACCCTCCTTGCAGTTCTGCCCATTTGGACTATTACGATAAATGCCGAAAGGAGAAACGCCAAACTTTGCCCATGGCTTTGTTGCTCGAACAATGTTGTGAAGGTCGCGAATGAGAAGATTCACATTGTCACGGCGCCAGTCTTCAATTGTAGAAAAGCCTCTTGGCTCTCTCTCATAGAATGCTCTGTCAGGCAACTCTTGACCAGCAACTGGATATGGATAGAAGTAGTCGTCAATATGAATTCCATCTACATCATAATGCTGAAGAATATCCTCTACAATCATGCATGTGTAAACTCTATTAGCTTCAATTGCAGGATTGAAGATGTATAAATCACTGTACTGAAACATTCGCTCAGGATGCTTCACAGCAGCATGATTTGACGCAAGAGCTGTTGTGCCTTTTGTCTTTGCCCTGTAAGGGTTAATCCATGCGTGGCACTCCATATTGCGCTGATGACACTGCTCTACCATCCATGCAAGAGGATCCCAACCGTCAGCAGGAGCAACTCCTTGAGTTCCTGTCAAATAACGGCTCCATGGCTCATAGCTTGACTTGTACAATGCATCACCTTCTGGACGAACTTGGAAGATAATTGCATTTATTCCCGCATTCTGCAACACATCGAGCTGCGATGATAGCATTGTGCGAATTTGTTCCATCGACTTGCCCAGATACTGGCCATTCACACACTGAATCCAAGCACCACGGAATTCGCGCTTAGGATTCTCTTGTGCATTGACAAACGCAAAAGAATGAGCGAATAGTATCAGCAAAGCTATAAGGAGTCGTTTCATAATAATCGTTGTTTAGGTTCGGGATTAGTATTTTATTAGTGGTATTACGGGAAATCGTGTGAAATCTTTTTTTTGCACTTCGTGCTGAAAGGAAAAACCTCGAAAAACCTTATTAAAACCTTGACACATGTGAATACATCAAAGCCATGGCGTGAGGAAATTGCCAAACCATCCTTGGAATTGCTTTCCTACAGAACGAGTCTTCCAGTATCCTTTCTCCATTTGAGTAGAGCTTTTAAGTTGCTCATTGAACAAATCGGTCAATTCTTTAGTCGTTTTCTTACTGAAAATTACAGTGTTAACCTCATAGTCGCATCGTAGGGAACGGCTGTCAAGATTACTTGAGCCTACTGTGCAATAAAGGTCGTCAACCATCATAATCTTTGTGTGGTGAAAACCTCCATGGAAAAGATAAACCTTAGCTCCGCGCTTTGCAAGATTGTTGCCTACATAGTGTGAGGCCTCTGGCGTGAGAGGTATATCGCTTTTGGCAGAAAGAAGAATCTGTACATCAATACCTCGGTCGATAGCTTGCTTCAATGCTTTTCTAACTTTATGAGTTGGCACAAAATAAGGATTGATTAGCAACACCTTATGCTGGGCACTATTAAGCATCGTGATGAAGAGGTCACGAATAGAATCTGGCGTTTTATGCGCATGACGGTCAACTATTGCTAATCGCTGATTGTCAAGGCTTGGAATATAACTTGGAAAATACTTCTCGCCTGCAATAATCTCTCCAGTAGCCATCTCCCACATTCGAGCAAAAATCTCATGAAGATCATTGACTGCAGGACCCTCTATATGCATGTGCATATCATGCCAATCGCCAATTCCCTCAATACCTTCAATATAATAGTCAGCAACATTCATGCCTCCAGTGTAAGCCACTTTGCCATCAATTACAACAATCTTTCGATGGTCGCGAGGCACTATATGGTTTATCCAAGGGAACTTAATTGGATCAAACTGAACGAGATTAATTCCTAAGCCACGAATGCTGTCGTGCATTGCTGGCTTAATAGGCTTGTTGTTGGAAGAATTTCCAAACGCATCATACAAAGCACGCACCTCAACGCCCTCCTTTACTTTCTGAGCAAGGAGGTCGAAAAGTAGGCCTGCAATTGAATCGTTTCGGAAATTGAAATACTCAAGATGTATGAACTTCTTTGCCTTTCTCACTTCTTCAAACATATCAACAAACTTATCATGGCCCGAAGTAAGAAGCTGCACAGAGTTCCCGTCTGTGATATTAATTCCTCTTTGACGCAAATGCTTTGCCATCACACTGTCAGAAGACATACGCTCCTGAGCAGACAGAGTATTTGTGCAAAAGAGAAGAAATACTGCAATTATAAATTGTAAATATATGCGTATCAACGGATTATTCCTTTTTATTTCGTGTTGAATTGATCAATAAAGTCTTCTACTTGATCGGCAATAGCTTTCATGCCAAGAATAGATGGATGACATGCTTTCTTCTCAATGTCGTGAAGAGCGATAACAGGCACTAAATATTTCTCACAAATAGTGTAAGTCGACTCATTAATAGCATCACTCAGCTCACTATTTAAGATAAAATAAATCTCAACATTCAAGTAGCGTTTTGTCATATAGTCAAGCATTCTGGCAAGAGCTGGACGATAAGCATAGCAATCTTCATGAGTCCAGTTGTCCCACTTATACTCTCCAATAGGCGCTGGCACCCACGAATCGTTTGTAGCACCGAAAATCAGAATAATATCAGGATTGCCAAGGTTATCCATACGATTTGTAAATGCACGAGCCGTATAGTCTTCATTGCGATAGCCTGTGTTTGAGATTGTTGATCCGCTATATGAATTATTCTGACAAAGCTTCCATCCATTACGCTCGATGAGCTGATGCCACCAAGTCTGCTCAACACAAGCAACATCGTTATCCTTTATTCTGTGGTCCTTGAAATACCAAACCTCATTGGTGTCAGGCTTCAAATACCCTTCATAAGTTGAGTAGGAATCACCAAGGATTGACACTGACTTTTTATACTCATTATTCTGAGCAAAGCAAGAAACAACGCTGATGCTAACAAACAATAATAGGCATGCTATATTTCTAATTGTCATAATGTTCTAAATTGTTTTATTGAAAATAATAATTACCAATCAATTTCTGACAAGCCATGTTGTTTCAGATAACCATTGCATACTGAGAAATGATGATTACCGAAGAAACCACGATATGCAGAAAGTGGAGACGGATGGGCTGAACGGAGAATACAATGCTTGCTTGCATCAATCAGCTGTGCCTTGCTTTGGGCATAACTACCCCAAAGAATAAAGACCACATTCTGCTTTGTTTCACTAATGATCTTGATTACTGCATCTGTGAATTCCTCCCAACCCTTCTTCTGGTGAGAAGCTGCTTGGTGAGCTCTTACTGTCAAAGTCGCATTGAGAAGAAGTACTCCCTGATTCGCCCATCGTGTCAAATTTCCTGACGCAGGCACAGGTTTTCCCAAGTCAGTTTGGATTTCCTTAAAGATATTATTAAGCGATGGAGGAAACGGAATGCCATCATTCACAGAAAAGCACAATCCATGAGCTTGTCCTGGCTCATGATATGGGTCCTGACCTATAAGCACAACCTTGACATTTTCAAACGGACATTGATTGAACGCATTGAAAATAAGTGAACCAGGTGGATAGCAAGTAGTAGTCTGATACTCCTTCTTCACAAATTGAATCAAGTTTTCAAAGTATTCCTTGTCAAACTCTGGCTGCAGCAATGGTTGCCATGAAGGATGGATTTTAACTTGTGCCATAATCAGATTAATGATTTACCTTTTCTTAAATCAAAATATGCGTGAGCTTGTCTTCAACGAACTATTAGTTCTCAATAAGTCCGGCGTCGATCCAAGACGCAACAAGGTTGACAACATCACTCTGTGCAGTTACTTCATCTACCTCATATTCATCAAGAAGCACTTTCACCATATCTGATTCATTGAACTCCTGACCTGCCAATTTATTCCAAATAGCTGCAGCTGATTCGTTCAATGTTATCACTTTCGAAAAATCGATATTCTCAATACCGTGACTAATAATAATGTTCTCTCCGCAAATGGTACGGAGCTCAAATCCTTTTCTTACTCTCATGTCTTATTATTAATGTATTAAAATGTAGTTGTAATTGTTTTTAATCTATCATCTCTGAAAACGAGCCGGCAACTGGTGCAACCAGAGCAAGCGATATAAAGCAAGAAGCACTCGACGGCACCAAAACAGCTTTGGCCAAATGAAAGAATACACTTTCCATGTTTTTGACTTATCTGTGTAATACACCTTTCCAAGCCTTTTGATTGCTATTAACTTAGCTCTAACTTCTGCAACTGTAAAAGATTCAGTGCCAAAAACATTTCCATCTCCACGCATAGTTATCTGTTCTCCATCTATTCTTTCAATACGATGGCAAACAAAATGTCCTTGAGTTACCTCTGCAAGAATAACATCACCAACTTTTATCGCATCTGCCTTTCCAAAAACCAGTTTGTCTCTACCATCCTCAATGAATGGACGCATACTGTTTCCACGCGCAATAATTGTAACGAAGTGTCCATCGTCTTCGTTCATAATCTCCAGCATTGCAGGAAGAAACTCGCTGTTATCCAATTCTAACTTATTCATCGACAACAATTAAAGTAGGGATTCAAACATTTTTGAGTCATTGATGATTTGCACTCATAGTCGAGTAGCTCAATTGACATGCAGCTTCGTCTGGCAAACATTCAAGGAAATAAGTAGGTACTTTTTCCAAAATCTTGCCTACTGTATCGCATGTGCCAACATAATCGCGCGCATCCCACTTCATTACTGAACAAGAAGGCAGTAACGAAGCAAAGCCATCAACTGTTGATTGGCGCTGAATTTTATTATAAGGAGCCTGCTTTAGCTGTAAGAATGCACCTATTGGAGCTTCAACATCACGATAGCAAGGAGTCTTACCGCTCCAAGGGGAACCAAAAACTCTAGCTACTCCATCTTCACATACTCTAACTACAGGGTTATCATCATTCATCAAATCCGTATCACTTATATACTTGAGCCACAATCCTGTATGAGTGCTCTTCCCTGTGCCGCTAACACCTAAACAGAGGTAGCCATAACCGTCTTTTCTCACAACGGAAGCATGCATTAAAACTGTCTGCTTATCTGACCCGGCAAAAGCATACATCATCATCAACGCATTATTCAAGCCAAATGTGCGCATATTGTAATTTCCATTCAAACAGACTTTAGCTGATGAAAAATCTGGAACGGCTTGAATTAGGCAGCATTGATTCTGACAAACATCGCTTACAAGAATCTGATATGATCCGTCTTCCAACACATATACTCCATGATTGTTTCCGCCACAATCAAACTGGCCAATCTCTTTTCCTTTTTTTGATGGACGCCAGTTGTCATCAACCATCAATGTGAAAAGAATAGACACACCATCATCAGGGGCGTCTTTCATCTTGAAAGGCTCACTTGACGGCAGCAGTTTATCAGTGTTTTTATCGTCACAAAACTCGACACAATAAATGTGGCGACCTACTTTATAGTAACTTTTACTCATTCTTTATTATTATTCTATTGACCAAAGTTCTCTACCCCAATCAGTATTCATTATCGCTTCGTAGACATCTAAACTCATTCCTAAATACCAATACCTGTGAGGAATTGGAAGGAACATAGACACTCCGCCGCATTGTTCTGCATCGACAGACAATCGCATGTTTGGATATCTTGAATACCAATATTGAGTAAACTTACAATTATCTATAATCTTTGAATATTCGTAATTCCATTCCGCATATTCTGTTTCAGAGAGTGCAGAGGCTGCAATTCCTTTTATATCTAAGAAATCAGGCATCTTCTGCGACGAGTATATGCTATAATCAAAATAGTTTTGGATATTTTTCAATGTTGCAGGCAAGAAACTATCAGGATGCTTTCTTACGACATTCTTCATGTATGCAAGGAAATTGTCTAATTTAGCAACCTCAACGGAAGAAATGATAACGCCATAATCAGCGTCATTCACATAAGTTTTATAATAAGCATCAACTATTGCATAAGCTGAGCTATCTGCTTTAAACAAAGCTGACATCGTCGATCGGTAGTCAGCACCAGGTCCAGGAATCTCGGCTGGAGAAGCAACAACATACTTTGTTGCATTTCTTAGTTCATAATCAAGCTCTATACATTGCATAAAGCATGCATCAAAGAATATATACTCAAACTTGATTCTGGACTCAATGCATCTTGCCATGTCGGATATATTCATCTGATTACCACTATTATATGTGGTATTATTATTGTTGTCTAGTCCAAAAGCTCGATGCTTTGATTTGATTGCAATATTGTTATTGTCAGGAATCCAACCAGAGCCATGTGACCAAAGCACTAATCCATAAGATTCTGCAGGATGCTTTCTCTTAACATAGTCAATAACCTCTCCAAGATGATTAGCGTCTGCAGAATTCTTATCTTCAGAATAAGTATATTCTGGCTTCAAGGTGAAAGCATTTAAAATTGTATCTTTTGGAGTAATATTATAGATTCGTGGCTTATCCGTATCATCAACATATACAACAAGATTGTCTCCTGGCTTCAAGTGTGAATACCTCATGCCATAAAGCATCTCGTTTATATCCGAAGCAGTATATGAAGCTAACGAATTCTCGGCAACCATATACACGAGTACTGTGCGACTATCCGCCATTGATTCGTCATAATAAGGAGGATTTGGAGCATCATTTTCCTCATCTTTGCTGCATGAGAAAAACGAAGTGGTTGCAACAATACATACAAGCATTGCTACAACCATATTCATGAATTTTGATACTACACTTCTTAATGAGTTTTTCATCCTGCAACTCGCTTATTCTTCTGTATTTCCGACAAAGTTCAATGGGTGCTTAAACCTAAACTTGTTATCGTCAATAATAACAATCTTTGTATCAGGATTATCCAAAAAGCGCTTTTTAATCTTATAGAATTTCTTAGCTACTTTCTTGCGATTATCGCTAAAGAACACAGCTACTGTCTGCCCCTTCAAATTCAGCTTACCTTCGAGATACTGCTTCATCTGCAAACTGAATTCTGAACGATAAGGCAAGAACTTTGTTTTCTTATCCAAATCAATGCTGTCTATCTGACTGATACTGCTTATATAAACAACAGAATCTGTAAGCTGTTGACTTACTCCAAACAAATACACTGTACCTTTACCCATTCCATATTCTTGCTCTTCTTTCTTATTCTTAGAAGCCGCAAATGATGAAATAGCAACTGAGAGAAACAATATAACTAATAAATACTTATTCATCTGAATCTTTTAAATAATAAACGAATCATAAAGCGTTATGCCTAAGCGCTTTATGATTCGAGTAAGTTTTACCACAAAGATTTTTAGGCTCTGTATTGAAAAGCGCTGCTTTTTACCCGAGGTATGTCTTTAACAATTTACTCTTTGAGCTTGTACGAAGTCGGCGAATTGCTTTCTCCTTAATCTGTCTAACACGCTCACGAGTAAGGTTAAATCTGTCTCCTATCTCTTCAAGAGTCTTTTCCTGCATTCCAATACCAAAGAACATCTTAATGATGTCTTTCTCACGCTCGCTGAGAGTATCGAGAGCACGATCAATTTCTTTTGATAAAGACTCATTGACAAGAGTCTTATCAGCAGAAGGAGAATCGGGATTTGAAAGGATATCAAGCAAGCTATTGTCCTCACCTTCAACGAAAGGTGCATCAACACTAATGTGTCGTCCGCTTACCTTCATAGTATCAGCGACCTTGTCAACAGGCAAATCCAGTTGATCAGCAAGTTCCTCAGGAGATGGACGACGCTCGTTTTCCTGTTCAAATTTAGAGAACGCTTTTCCTATTTTATTGAGTGAGCCAACCTGATTGAGTGGGAGACGAACTATACGGCTTTGTTCTGCAAGAGCTTGAAGGATGCTTTGGCGAATCCACCATACAGCGTAACTGATAAACTTGAAACCGCGCGTTTCATCAAACTTCTCTGCTGCCTTTATCAAACCGAGGTTGCCTTCGTTAATAAGGTCTGGAAGGCTAAGACCTTGATTTTGATACTGCTTAGCAACAGAAACGACAAAACGGAGGTTTGCTCTTGTCAGTTTTTCAAGTGCCAATCTTCCTTCTTTTCCACCTTTGCGAATCTTTGCTGCAAGTTCTACTTCTTCCTCAACAGTGATTAGTTCTTCACGACCGATTTCTTGGAGATACTTGTCGAGTGAAGCACTCTCACGGTTCGTGATACTTTTGGTAATCTTTAATTGTCTCATACAAATTTGTAGAAAAATCGTACAAAGATAGTAAGTATATCGGTAAAATTCAAATAATTTAACATTTTTTTAGCCAGTACTAACAGATTTAAGCTAACAAAGATGTGAAAGCATTTGGATATGGCGTTTCAAACTTCAAACGCTCACCCGTCACTGGATGTGTGAATTGCAATCGAAACGCATGCAAACAAACTCGGCCAATAGGGTCGGTATGATCTCCATGCTGCTCTTCATTGCTTCCATATTTGAAGTCACCTACTATCGGATGATTTAGATCTTGCATATGAACACGAATCTGGTTCTTTCTGCCAGTATCAAGCTTGAGCTCAACCAACGAATATCCATTCTTTCTCTTCAAAGTACGATAATTTGTGATTGCTCGTTTTCCGCCATTGTCAACTGTGCTCGAATAAGTCACAAACATCTTATTATCAGTTAGCCACGACATTACTGTACCTTCATCTTTCTCCATCTCACCTTGTACAACTGCCACATAGCGCCTATCACTAACAATATCTTTCCAATTATCTGTGAAAATCTGTTGAATATCACGGCGTTTCGCAAAAAGAAGAAGTCCTGAAGTTTCTCTGTCAAGCCTATGCACAGTATGGACAGCAAATCCCTTATTAGTTCGCTTTACATACTCATCTAGAATGGACTTCACATTCAACTGCCTTGCTCCTGGCATTGTATTAGTCAAAATGCCTTCTTTCTTTTCAACAACAACAATAAACGCATCTTCATAAACAATCTTAACCCAACGGGAAACAAGATCATGCTTGTGTCTGTTTTTTGCAACCTGCACAATTTGCCCTTTATGAAGAGGTGCATTATACTGAGTAGTAATTACCTTATCAACATACACCATTCTCTGACTGAGCAACTCTTTTACTCGAGTACGAGAAACACCTGCAATTTTTGTCATGAGAAATTGCATTAACTCAGCGGGTTCATCTACATGATAATCAGTGTAGTGATTCATCGCTTTTCTATCAAAAAACTTACTCATCTTCTTTCAAGTAATACTACATTTTCCACATGTTGCGTATGAGGGAACATATCTACAGGCTGCACTTTCAAGACCTTATATTCAGCATCCAGCAATTGCAAATCTCGTGCCTGAGTAGCAGGGTTGCAACTAACATAAACAATCCTCCTTGGAGATGCAAAAAGTATTGTATCTATAACATCTTGATGCATTCCTGCACGAGGCGGATCTGTAATAATAACATCAGGCCTTCCATGCTCTTCGATGAATTCGCGATTAAGTATATCTTTCATGTCTCCTGCATAGAACAAGGTGTTTTTGATGCCATTAACTTCTGAGTTCACCTTCGCATCTTCAATTGCCTCAGGAACATATTCAATTCCAATTACTTGCTTTGCCTTCTTTGACACAAAGTTAGCAATTGTACCAGTTCCTGTGTATAAGTCATAAACAAGCTCATTGCCTGTAAGACCAGCAAAATCTCTTGCTACTTTGTATAGTTCATAAGCCTGCTCTGTATTTGTCTGATAAAAAGACTTTGGGCCAACCTTGAACTTCAAATCCTCCATCTCTTCGTAGATGTAATCATTGCCCTTGACAACATGAATCTCTTGATCTCCAAATGTATCATTAGCTTTGTGATTGTCAACATAAAGCAAAGAAGTGATTTCTGGGAAAGTATCTGCCAAATGCTGCATTAGCGCATCAGCTTGACGCTGTGCCTTCTCGTCTTCAATACGGAACTGAACTAAGAACATCAATTCCCCAGTGTTACTATTCCTGATCATCAATGAGCGAAGCAATCCTCTGTTCTGGCGCAAATCGTAGAACTCCAAATTGTTCTCAAAAGCATATTGGCGAATCTCATTCCTGATGCGATTGTTTATGTCATCCATAAGATGGCACTCATCAATATCAAGAATCTTATCAAATGCTCCTGTTATATGGAATCCAACAGCATTCATCTGATCATACTTCACATCATTACGAACCTCCTCTTCTGTCAGCCATCTTTTATTGCTAAATCCAAATTCAAGCTTATTGCGATAACCTCGGGTAAGCTTGCTTCCAAGTATAGGACTAATCTCTGGCAATTCTATTTTGCCTATTCGAGTCAGATTATCAGTAACTTGCTGCTGCTTTGCCTTAAGCTGCTCTTCATATTTTAGACATTGCCACTTACATCCTCCACAGACGCCAAAATGCTTACAAAATGGAGTGTCACGAAGCTGAGAGTACTCATGAATACTCACAGCTACTGCTTCCATGTATGAGTTCTTTTTCTTCTTCACTTGCAAATCAACAACATCACCTGGAACCACATAAGGCACAAACACAACCTTATCATCGACTCTTGCCAAAGCCTTTCCTTCTGCAGCAACTGCAGTGATTGTTATGTTTTCGAGCAATGGTAGTTGCTTTTTCTTGTTTCGAGCCATTTTTCTCTATTATTATATTTATAATGTGTGCAAAGTTAGTGATTTTTCAGGAATTAATAGAGTCACACCGAAACAAACTGACAATATTTCATTGCTATTTCATCAAAAAAGTGTAATTTTGTCACGATTTATCAAATTGGGGGATATCCTGCACCCAATTTGCAGGATACACATTATTATATTTAAAGCAATCACAGATGGATGAAAGGAAAATAATGCAAGTGAAACAGCGCTACGGAATTGTTGGCAATTGCGAAGGGTTAAATCATGCCCTTGACATTGCCGTACAAGTTGCGCCTACCGATGTTTCTGTGCTAATAGTTGGAGAGAGCGGAGTTGGTAAGGAAGCTATACCAAGAGTGATTCATGACAACTCTGCAAGAAAACACAACAAATACTTTGCTATAAACTGTGGTTCCTTGCCAGACGGAACTATTGATTCTGAATTGTTTGGGCACCGTAAAGGTTCGTTTACAGGAGCCGTTGATGATAGAGAGGGATATTTTGGCGTTGCAAACAATGGCACACTTTTTTTAGATGAAGTCGGGGAACTGCCATTAGCTACACAAGCCAGATTGCTTCGTGTGTTAGAAACTGGCGAGTACATTCGAGTTGGTGAAAGCGAAATTCGCAAGACGAATGTGAGGATTGTTGCAGCAACAAATGTCAATCTTCAAAAAGCGATAAAAGAAGGAAAGTTCCGCGAAGATTTATACTATCGCCTTAACACAATTTCAATAACAGTTCCTCCGCTCAGAGAAAGAGGCAAAGACATTGAACGAATTTTCAAGAAATTTGCAATAGACATCGCAGATAAATATTCGTTTGAACCTATAAGGCTGACACCGGATGCATGCGAATTAATCCAAAAGTATAAATGGCCTGGCAATATTCGTCAGCTTCGCAACATTACGGAGCAGCTAAGCATCATCAGTGAAGAGAGAGAGATCTCTGCAGACACATTGATGAAATACGGAATTACAGACGACACAAAAGGAGAGCCTGGCCTTGTGCTTCATTCTGGTGCAAGAGACAGGCAGAGCGACGCCGAAGTTCACACATACGAAAGTGAGCGCGACTTGCTTTTCATGATGCTCAGCAAAATTGGCAACGAAGTCAAAGGTCTCAAAGAGTTCATTCAGAGCAACTTAGAGACTCAAAACAGAGGTACAGACATATATACCGTGTTCAACGAAGACAACATGCCTATCCAGAAGCCTGTATATAACCAACCTATATACCCATCTGGAGTCAGCGTGATTAACGATCATGAGTACCAGCAGTCGCAAAACATGCCTCCTGTTGAAGTAGAAGTTGTTAATGAGACTCCTTTGTCAAACAAAGAATTAATGAAGAAGAATATCATTGAAGCTTTGAGAAGGAATAAAGGCAACCGCAAGAAAGCTGCTTTAGAACTTGGCATATCAGACAGAACTCTATACAGAAAAATCAAATCATACGATCTTGATTTATAAGTACATAAAGATTTCTCAACAAATGAAGAAAACTAATATCATAGTAGGTCTTTGTGCATTAGTGCTTATGGCTGTTGCAACAGCTTGCAGCATTAGCTACGGATTCAACGGCACAAGCATCGACTACTCGAAAGTGAAGACTGTCAGTTTAGACAAATTCCCTATTCGAGCTAATTATGTTTGGAGCCCTATGGAATCAATGTTCTACAACTCGCTTGTTGATGCATTTTCTCAAAAGACAAAATTATCTGTTCAAAAAAGAAACGGAGATTTGCAGCTTGCAGGAGAGATAGTAGAATACAGCCAGACAAATAAAAGCATTGCTGCAGATGGCTTTTCTGCTCAAACCCAGTTGAAAATCACCGTAAATGTGAGATTTGTCAACACAAAGAAGCATGACGAAGATTTTGAACAAAGATTTAGTGCAACAACGAACTACGATTCTTCACAACAGCTAGCAAGTGTGCAAGAAGAATTAGTTCAAGAGATGATTGATGACATTGTTGACCAGATATTCAATGCAACAGTAGCAAATTGGTAAAAAAGATTTTGGCCTGATGATAAATATCAAAGAAAAAATAGAAGACACAAGTAAGCTAACTCCTAATGATGTTGCGGAATTAAGGGATCTAGTAGATCGCTACCCTTTCTTCCAAGCAGCCAGATTGCTCTATCTCGCAGGATTATTTCAACAGCATTCGACTGAGTTTGGTAAAGAACTCAAAAAAGCCAGTGTGTTTGTTCCTGATAGAATTGCATTGTTCAGCATCACCGAAGGAATAAACTACGAGATACCGAAAGAAACACAGACATCACCTCTTAGCATTGAAACCGAGAGTGATGATAACCGTACAATCAAACTCATTGACAATTTCCTATCGGGAAGAAAAGCATCAGAAACTTCTGACACAACAGAAAGAAGTCAGCCAACTTTAGCAGACCTTACTACTGACTATGCGTCATTCCTCATGCAAGAAAGCGATGAAGACACTTCTAAAATAGCAGAGCCAACAGAGCCTGCAGAAGCACAAATGCATGCGAACAAAAAGAAGCCAACGCCAAAGCTTAGAGGTGAAGATCTGATAAACCTTTTCATTGAGGAAACAAAAGGAAAACAACGCTTTGAGATGCCTGACTTACCAAGCGAAGATTTCATTTCACCAGAGATTTCTGTCGAAGATGAAGAAATTTACACCGAAAGTATGGTAAATATCTATATAAAACAAGGAAGATATGCTCAAGCATTAGAAATATTACGCAAAATATGCTTGAATAATCCGAAAAAAAATGCTAACTTTGCAGCGCAAATAGAATTGCTTGAGATTATTTTGAGCAAGAATTAGCAACAAACAAATTGTAAATAGAATAAATTAAATAAAAAAATGTACTCATTAATTATCATTTTAGTAATTCTCGCATCAGTTTTGATGTGTGGAATCGTACTTATCCAGGAGTCAAAGGGAGGCGGTCTTGCATCTGCATTCTCTGCTCAGAATTCAATGCTCGGTGTTCGCAAGACAACAGATTTCCTTGAGAAAGCTACTTGGGGACTTGCAGCAGCAATGGTTATTCTAAGCGTTGTTTCTGCAGCGTTCATCACTAACAAAACTATTGAGGAAGCTCCAGTAAACATTTCTGCTCCAGCTCCAACAACAGATGCAGGCAATGTTCCTTCTTTCCCTGCTACTGGCAACACAGAAGCTCCTGCTAAGTAATTTCTTTTTTCAGAAGAATTTAGGAAACAAAGGTTGTAAGCAAATTTGCTTACAACCTTTTGTTGTTTATGTGCATTTTTACCCTAAAAACAAATAAAATATATTAAATTCGGAAAAAATATATTTAGATTCCTATTGTTCATAATAAAAATCTTAGTAACTTTGCAGTATGATTTCAATAGCAAAACACATAGAAACATTATTGTTGGAGCACGATTGCGTCATTGTTCCTGGTTTTGGTGGTTTTATTGCCAACCATGCAGATGCAAAGTACGACGAAAACTCTGACTCTTTGTTCCTGCCGCCTTATCGAACAATTGCTTTTAATCAGCAATTGCAAGTAAATGATGGCTTGCTAGTTCAGTCATACATGAATGCTTACGATGCGTCTTACCCTGCTGCATACTTGCAAATGGAGAAAGACATTGACCGCATGACAGAACAACTTGATGCCAAAGGAGAATATGAACTTGAAGGCATAGGCACTCTTAAGAAATCTATAAATCAAAACATCACATTTACCACTGGTGAAGCAGGAATTTTAACTCCTGCATTCTATGGACTTTATTCTTTCGAAATGAAGTCTATTGAATCCGTGCTTAAAGATATTGAGATTGAAAAAGCACTGAATGCTGCATCATCAATCCCTGTCATAAACGAGAACAACAAAGAAGAGCAGAATCGCAAGGATGTTGTAATCAGACTTCGTCGCAGATGGATTGATTTCTCTATATCTGCAGCAGCTGCAGTATTGCTTTTCATTTGCTTCTCCTACCCTGCCCTTCACTCATCTGCACCAGAAGGTGACACAATTGTTGCTTCAAGCATTAGCAACATGAATGTTAAGCCTGCTGAAATTAAGAATACGGATAAGACAAAGGCTAATAAAACAGAAATCGCAACAACTACTAATCCTAAAATTGCCGAGGTTAAGGATGCTAAGGCAACACAGGAAACAAAAGCTAATAACACCAAATCTGCAGAACCAGCATCTACAGACGCAAAAAATGCAGCACCTGCTCCAAAAGCAAGTGAAATGAAATTCTCAATTGTTCTTGCCAGCTATGTTGGCAAAACAAACGCAGAGAACTTCATTAACAACCTTTCTAAAAAGGGACTTACTGAAGGACGCTATGTAAAAGATGGCAAGATCAGCCGAATTCTTTACTCAGGATACGCATCGGAAAGTGAGGCTCAGTCAGCACTTGTGAATTTGCGAAAGGAAGCTTCTGAATTCTCTGAAGGTTGGGTTATAGAGCTTTAGAAAACAGATTGTGACTAATAGGATAACTCTACAGATGTGCAGAGTTTATAGCATTAAGAAAGAGAGAAATTATAATAAACTGAAATGAAAAGAGTTCGTTGTCCCAAATGTGACAGCTACATTGTTTTTGACGAGACAAAATATGAGAATGGACAATCTCTTGTTTTCGTATGTGAGAATTGCAAGAAAGAGTTCGGTATCAGAATAGGAAAGTCAAAGCTAACAAACCGTCACGAAGAAAAGACTCTTGATGAGCAAGCATACAGCCAAGATTGTGGCAGTATTGTTGTCGTTGAGAATGCTTTTGCTTTCAAGCAGGTTATTCCTCTTGAAATGGGTGAAAATGAATTTGGCCGTTATTTGAAAGGCACAAACATAAACAAGCCCATTGAAACTCGCGACCCAAGCATTGACACTTTTCATTGCGTCATCACTGTCAAACGCAACAAGAAAGGAAAATTGCAATACATTCTCAGGGATGCCCCAAGCGACACTGGTACTTTCTATATGAATAATATTCTAAAGGATCATGACCGCATTAATC
>JAGHVC010000192.1 GCA_018064505.1 Candidatus Minthosoma caballi
AATTCGCCATTTCGCTGTGATGAAACAGAAATCGTAGAACGTGCGATTAAAAGCAACAACGAATATGAGGTCAGAAATATCCCATTCATCTTCTCAGAATTTGAGGCTCTAAAAGAAGCAGGAATCCTGAATCAAGTACGGTTAATCAAATAAAAGTTAATCAGGGGACAAGTACATGAAAAAAGTTAGATATTTTTTCTATGCGAATTTGAACCTGTTTCGTGAGTCTATTTTTAAATTTTATAACGAGATGAATGTCAATGCAGGAAAAGAAGTAAATATTGATATTTAATGTCGTAAAAAACGGTGTGACTCAAATTGGGCAATGGACAATAGGTGATAATAATAACAGTGAGAAGGACTGTTCCGTATACCCATGCAACATCTACAATTCAACTCCACCCTCCAAAGTGGTAAATACAAAATATAGAAAGTGCTCGAACAAGGCAGAGTCAGAATAAACTTTACCATTGCTGTTTTGAGTTTCACTGGAGAGCAATATTTTTGTTTATTTTGTTTTTTCGCATGTTGTTTCAAGAAAGTGTCCCATATCTTATCTGTTGTGTTTTTATTTCTCCATTACGGAACTTACTTAGTCTGGGTATAGCCTTCTTTCTTTAATATCTCTACGAGACGCAAGCGTAGATCTCCTTGTATGATGACCTCTCCATTCTTTACAGAACCACCAACACCACATTTCTGTTTCAGCAGTTTGCCAAGAGTTTGCAAGTCGTCATCCGTACCGATGAACCCACGAACTATTGTGACGGTCTTGCCTCCTCGCCCAGAGCGTTCCATGCTTAGGCGCAGTTTCTGCTGATTCTTTGGAAGTGTGTCATTCTCTGCCACTGAATCATCTTCGTACTCGTAGTCGGGATTTGTTGAATACACCACCCCTACCCTTTTCTTCTTGTCAACATTGGCTATTTGTTGCTTTGACTCTTGATGTTCAACTCCTGTGAGCGCGGCTAATGCGTCTTTCCAATCTGCCATAATGCTATTCTTCTATTATTGTTGCAACGATACGGAGATTGTCTCCGCTGTCGTGGTACTTACATTTAGATTTTTCATTTAATAAGTATGCGAGTGATGAATGACTTGATAGATGCTGCTGCCTCTGAGCCAAGATTGCCATGTGGTGCCTTGTCATTAAGAATCAGCTCTGCTTCCACACCTGCATCATACAATGCCTCATACATCTTGATTGCCTGAGATGAAGGTACACGGATGTCCTTCTGGCCATTTATGATCAAGACTGGAGGATCGTCGGGAGTGACATGAAAGATAGGACTGCCTTGCTTTACCAATTCATATTGTTTTGGAAATTTCTTTGGCTTGGCAGTAACCGTACCCAGATTGCACTCATCTGTCGTCAAACCGAATAGCTGTGAGCGGCTGGAGCTTTTAGCCTCAACCAATTCATACACCTGAGCGTCGGTACGGCCTAAATCTTTGCGTGCATAAAGGTCGGAGGCAAGGGTGAGGAAGTCTGTCATGCCATAGCAATCGACACAGCCAATGACTCGGCTGTCAACATCCTCATTGCCTCCTATATTGCCTTCCAATGCCTCTTCGCCGTTTGACACCGCTGCAAGCAAAGCTAACTGAGCACCAGCCGACTCTCCCATCGTCATGATACGGGCAGGATCTATGCCATACTTATCAGCATTCGCCTTCAGATGTCGTATGGCTGCCTTGACATCATGAATCTGAGCGGGGAAGATGGCTTCGCTGGAGAATCGGTATGTGGCAGCAGCAATGGTAATGCCCTTGTCACGCAGCTCCATGAGTGCTTTTATCTGTTCTGAACCTGATGCTTCGAGATTGTTGTCACCTGACACCCATGCTCCACCGTGCACAAACAGCACCACTGGTTGTGCGCCAACGCCCTTTCCTTTCCAGATATTGATCTGAAGGTCTTTTGTGCTTCCATCGGCAATCGGAGCTTTGGCGAATGAAATGTTGCGGAATGACTTCAATGGGGCATTTTCGTTTGGCTTTTGGCTCTGAAGATACTTCTTGAAATATCTGCCCTGAGTAGAGAGCGTATAGTTCCAGTCGGTGATAAGCGTAGGAGCCCAATGCGGGTCGAAGCACCAGATTGTGAATGAAATTCCTTTCTGCTCAAAGTATTTCGTGATATGGTCAGCATACACATCTGTTGACTTGACAGGAACATGAGCGCCTCGTTCTGATTCGAGACAATAGCCTATCTCTGTGCAAATGACAGGGTAAGTGTCGGCAACATAGCCGAAATCCTTCTCCCAATTCTCTTCCCATGGCTGTTCGCATTTCATAGGGTAAGGATGAGAGACATAGGCGATATTCTGACGGCGAATAGGCTTTGACTTGACATCTGGGAGTTCATACGCCCAATTGAAACCTGCACAGAGGCACACTTTGTCTGCGTCGTAAGTGCGTATCGTGTCAATAATCTGCTCGTTGATGATTCGCCATTCGTCCCAAGTACACTTGCCAAGGTCTTTTTGGCTTGTAGTTGGCTCATTAAAAAGTTCATACAGAGCAACGGCAGGTTCGTCTTTGTATCGCTGAGCTACTGTGCGCCAGAATCGGAATGTTTCATCCTTTGTGGTGTTATACATTGCATTGGTGTACTTCTCATCCTTCAGATTTCCGATGCTATGCCAGTCGATAATGACATACATTCCTAACTGCTTTGCCCATGCAATTCCCTGATCAATTGCCGCAAAGGTCTTGTCCCATCCATAATTGTTGATATACTGAGGATGGATTGGGAAACGAACGATGTTGGCATTCCATGATGATGCCTCAGAGAAATACTCTTCTCCCCATTTGTTTTCGGAGATAAGCTTAACGGGGTCAGAGAAACAGAGTCCCTTGAATACTATCGTCTTGCCGTTTTCGTCAACAAAATTCTTGCCTTCAACATGAATCTTTGGCAAATCGGCAGCTGAAGCCGTGATTGCTGCTGCGAGTGTAAACAGAATCAAAAAAATCTTTCTCATAATTCTATTTCATCAACTCCTTTCCGCATGAGAAAGCATCACCGACAATCTTACCCATCTGGATGTATTTGTGGTTCACAGGTTCGTAGGCAATGATGTTCATTTTCTCCACATCAGGGTTGCCTTGCTCGTTCAAGTATTGCTCATCGCAAAGCACATTAACAACCTCAGCCACAAGATAATATCCTGTTTCACTTTCATCAATCTTTTGCTTGATGCGGCACTCCATTGTCATAGGGAAATTCTTGAAAAGAGGAGCATTCACATTTGGCGCCTTCTCTGTTGTCCAACCAGTCTTCGCCATCTTTTCAGGATCGTTCTTTGCTGACACTATACCTACAAAGTCAGAGGCAAGCATTGTCTCTGCTGTTGCAAAAGCTACGGTAAACTCACCATTGTTCAGCTTGAGGTTTTCTGTAGTTGCATGGCTGCCCATGCTGATGATTATTTCATGCATATCCCATGTTCCACCCCAGGCAGCATTCATGGCGTTAGCAACTCCATTTTCGTTGTAAGTGCCGATAATAAGCACCGGCTGTGGAAGCATCCAAGGTTTTGATCCAAATGATTTCATATTTATTGTTTTTATGATATTTATTATTTGATTACATTCAGAATTTGCTCTGCATGAATCTTTGTTTTAATTTCCTTTGGAGTGAAGATGTGCTCGATGACTCCTTCCTCATTGACAAGGTAGGTGGTGCGAAGCGTACCAATAGATCTGCGACCGCAAGCCACCTTTTCACCCCATGCACCAAGTGACTGAAGGAGCTCTGTGCTTGTATCTGCTATAAGCGGGAACTCCAAGCCTTGGGCATCAGCAAATTTCTTCTGCAGCTCCTGCTTGTCCTTGCTCACGCCGATAATCTCATAGCCAAGTTCTGAAAGCTCCTGCTTATGTGCCTGAAGCGAACATGCTTCTGCAGTACAACCGCTCGTGTTCGCCTTCGGATAAGTGTAGAGCACGATCTTGCGACCACGATAATCACTTGACTTAATCTCATTTCCGTGCTGGTCTATGCCAAGCACTTCAGGTATTCTATCTCCAATTTTCATAATTGTAATGTTATTTAGTTGCTTAAAATTATCTTGCAAAGTGCAGGTGTTTCATACGCCAAATGCCATTTTCGCCAACTGCATGTCACTTTATTTCAAGGCTTTCACCTTCCTCATTGATGCACCAGAACGGAATTCCCTTTTCCTGACAGAAAGGCTCCATTCTCCAAGCACTCTCAAACCCACTTGCGACAAAGTGCATCGGCACGAACATGCCAACATCAAAACGATCGATGAACTGGCGGCCCCCAAGCGTGTAGCCGTTGCCTATACGCCCGTCAACAGGAAACATGACGAGGTCGAAAGTACCTGTAATCTTGTGTATGTCCTTCAGTTCGCCTAGGAAACGCTTTTCCTCGGCAACAGGATTGATGTACTCCTGAAACTCCTCACTGTAAATCTCACCTTCGGGAGCGTCATCAGCAAGGAACCTCGCATACCAATTGCAGAGATCACCAGCATGGAAAATCGTTTTCCCTTCCACTTCCACTATCCAAGACACACCGCTGTCATTGCTTCCTGTGGCAATAACCTTCAGATTCTCATCTTCCCATATTGCCCCCTTCGCCATCCACACATCGGCATCGTCTCGATTGGCTCTTCTGCGTTTGAGAATGTCCTTTGAAAGGATGTAGGTGATGTTTGGCATGCAATCCCTCCACTTGAATATATCTTTCGTGAAATGATCTTCATGGAAATGACTTGAAAACACATAAACATGCTTCCTTGTCCCCATGTAGCCATCAAGTACATGAGCAGGATCCATCCAATAGTCAAATATCAGAACGCATCGTTCTGATTCAAGCACGAAGCCACTATGGAAGATGTAGGTAAGTTTCATACGAGGAAATTGCTGTTTTTACCTTTGCGAAGGAAGGTTGTTTGTTATTCATCAAAATAACTATCTGTCGAGATTATAATAATCGAGTTCGGATGTCTGTGTTTTATCCTCCATAGCACCATGTCGAGTGGTGTGGGCAAATTTTGCCAACACCTCTTCCTTGATAAGTTCACCTTCGCGAAACGCATTTCGAATGTGCTTACCTATTACTGATCTGTCTCTGTCAAACAGCATGGCCATTTGTTCTACATTTAGCCACACCGTCTCATTCTCAAGTTTTACATCCAGTTGCGTTGAGCCATCAGGTGCTGTATAAAGCACCACTGGACAATTGTTCATTTGTTCCATGCAACTAATTCTTGGGGTAATATCTTATTATATTGTATAGGAATTAGTCAAACCGTTATACATTCCTTTCATTGAACTCATCATAGAAACACATTGCTATGAATATGCGAGCATTACTCAATGTAGCGCACCTTTTCCGCATTGCGAGGCTTTGCATCTGGCGTTTCTCCTGGATAGCCGAGCGCTATGCAATAGAGCAGCTTGTAACCTTCTGAGAAGTCGAGCTTCTTCATGCAAGGAGCTGCCGACTCTGAAGTGTTGAGCATTCTTGCAGAACTGCCCAAGCAACATGAGCCTATTCCCATTGACCATGCAGAAAGAATGATATTCTCGCCAAGCAAGCCACAATCAACATGTGAGAGGTCATAGTCGTCGTAAGCAGCGATGAAAACAACGCATGGCGCATCAACGAAGATGTTCTTGAATCCTTCACGCTTACCAACATCAGGCATGTCTCTCACAACAGCATCCGACATCTCCTTCAGCAACTCAGGTTTGTCAATCACCCTTACTTCATACGCCTGAATACCCTTGCCGTTTGGTGCATTGATACCATGCTTCATGATGATGTCAAGTGTGTCACGACTGATTGTCTTGTCTTGCCACTTGCGTATGCTGCGACGCGACATTATCACTTCATCCATCGTGGTTTGTTTGTCCACGATGGGCTCTATTTGTTTGTCCTGGCTTCCGCAGGACATCATTGAAAGTGCAGCGAATGCACCTATGAATAGTTTCTTCATCATTGTAGTCATATATTAAGTTATTATTTTTGAAATAATTCCATGCTATCGCCACATGCCATATATTCAATCTGTCTGCCCATGAACGATTTGAGCTTGTTATATTGTTCCTCACCTGTGCAATGCATAGTGTAGAACATCGTGTTTCTATACTTCATAAGCTCTGATGCTAGCGATTCTATGAATTCGTCTTCCTCCATTTGGGGCAATCCGCTCTTTACGAGGTGCATTCCTGCAAACACATGAGTGGGTGTTTTCCCTACAATCTCCTCGGCTTTTCTCAGGATGTTCACGATGCCGCGATGAGCACAACCAGCAAAGAGTACAAGTTTCTCGCCTTCTTCAATCAAAAGATTTTGCTCATGGCTAAAGTCGTCATTCTCTGTTTCTGCAGGCCCAAACAAGAGTCGATTGCCAAAAGGATAGCAGCAGTTGCCTTGCACATTGGCAAAGAGCATCATATTGTCGTCTATGTCTGTTTGCTTATCGCAAAGAATAAGACGCTCATGATTTGCGAAATCATTATCAATACCAATAAATCGCAACCTTGTGTCTCTCAGCGAATAGTGTGGCAGGAAAGCATCCATGTGAATATAAACACTCGCCTTTTTGTTCGCCTGAAAAAAAGTCTTCAATCCACCACCATGATCATAGTGTCCATGAGAAATTACTGCAACATCAACATCAGCAATGCTAAGTCCAAGCGACTCTGCATTGCGTACGAACATTCCACTTTGTCCCATGTCGAACAAAACCTTCTGCCCACTATCCTTTTCTATGTATAGGCTTAGGCCATGCTCAACTGACAATCCCTTGTTGCTTGTGTTTTCTATGATGGATGTAATTCTCATACTATTTCGTTAAATATTTCAGTAAATCTACTGAATGTTCTTCCGTCTCTTATAACCTTCTCAAAGAGCACCTTTTATGGTCACACCCAGTAGTTATGTTCGGCATATAGTGCCTGATAGACAACCTTCCATTAGTGGAGCTTTATACTGATGCTCACCGAGACAAGTTTTAAGGAACTCCGAACTTCATAAGAATATACCTTTGAAATCATTTCAGCACCTTCTTACCATTGATAATATAAATACCTTTTGGCAAGCCATTGAGATTATTATTGTCAACTTTCAATCCTGATATATTGTAAATATGTGTTGATGAATGATCATCACGCTTAGAATAAGAAGCTATGGAAGTTTCTGTATATTTGTACTTCTTATCCATATATTTAAGCCTGCCATCAATCCAATTCTCAATATATGCCTGCTCGCCTGCAAAATTCAAGTCAATACCGTCAACTCCACTCCATCTTGCTGTTTCTCGCTCATCTGCCCCCGAATCCCTAAACAACTTAAAATATTGATTGAAGCGCTCTTTCAATCTGTCAGCAGAAAAGAAAGTATCACGCAGTTGGGCATATCTGGCTTCAAAACTCGTCTCCAAACAGACATATTCACTCGTAAGAATTTGACATACTCGGTTATAGATTGGAGTACATGGAAATGTACAGCTCGTTTTCTCTGTTATATCACCCTTGTAATCTCTGCCCCAGGAATGATCCATATCCCAGGGGGCTACACCGAGCATCTTGTTTTCCTTTGATGTGTCATAGAAATACACATACTGATTCTTACAGATGTTATCTTCAGCACAAATAAACTCCATCAACAGGAAATAATCCTGCCAAACAGGAATATCAATCTTATACACAAGAGAATCGTTAATATCTTCATTATGGGCATAAGACAACCAATGAATCATCTCGCTCAACGGTTCCCAATTTCCAGCACCGTCCAAATCTTTATCTGGATAAGACATTTCCCACCCATTCCATCTAGCACTTGAGTTGTCATAAAGATAAAAATTATAATCTTTCGAAAACAAGGTGCTCCATGTAACCGATTTATACAAAGCGCCTTTTTGTTCCTCGTTTTTGGATTTTTTCAGTTTGAGCTGTTTACGGTCAATTTTTTCACTTAAACAATAGAGTCCCCAATACTCGTCGTTGAGATACAATTCCACAAATCTGCCTCTAGTGCCATTTAGTGCACTCACTTCCTTCGCTTGAACATACGACTCTGAAGAAAAATCATTCCACAAATCCATAGACACACGGTTGCGCATTCGTGCCACATCAATAGCCATAGCATCTAGAATCCACGAATTATCAGATCGCATACCTAATAAAGCTGTATCAAGTTTTTCTCCATGCTCTGTCTTTAGCTTTAACGCAAAAGACTTCTTCGTTTTTTTTAGCGAAGATGCTCCTCTATATCGAATATCTGCATCAACAGATATAGTATCGTCTAAACAAAAATGACCAGATGAGAAATCTGAGGATAAAATGTTATTTGAGTACAAATGTACAATAGGCAGTTGGGCATTGAGCTTATCCACATCATGGAGAAACATCAATACCATTATTATGATTCTTATAGTTAAACAGCAGTAACTATTATTTGACAAACATACTGCTTGATTCATTAAAGTCGTTCCGTTTTTAAGCAATATTTACTTCTATTTCGTTTTAACAATCATATCAACTTCTCTATCTTCGCCTTATCTACATCAGGAAACAACTCTTGCAGATGGTCAATGATGCGTTTGCGTGATTGCTTTGGTGTGCGCCCCTCTACCATTTCCTTTATAGGAAACATATCGGGGTACATGGCTTCGGGAGTGCAATAACGAGCAACGCCCCATCCGTATGGTTCTCCCTTCTTGGAGATGAGGTATTCAAAGTCGGCAATACAGACATGAGTGCCCATCTGAAGTTGAGCAATAAGTGCGTCAAATGCCATTCCGTTCTTCTTATTTACAATAGGCTCACTTGGATCCTCAGGATTAAACTTACTCCGCTTGCGACTCAGAGTGAATCCACTCGCCACTTTCAATTGCTTGCTGAGCATCGACTCATTCTCGACCAGCACCTCATGAATATGCCTCGCATCTGCAGTCTCTTTTTTCAACGGATATAGCGACCGTCTCCAATTCATGAAGTCAGGCAACCATTCTAGGCTTACATACCCAGCCTTTTTTTGGAAAAACTTTCCGTAAGCCGACTCCCAGTTAGCAATGATTGGTCCTTTCCATTGCCAAGGCCCATTCTCAAAATCATCGCCAAACAACAATTCGGGCGGAGTCATCTCCTCAATGGAGAATCCCTCAATCCCATTCTTGAAGAACGGCAGGAATCCCCACTCCTTTATCAGCGCCTCCAGCTGCTCCTGACGCTCTATTATAATACCGAATCTATCCATCTTATAAATGTATTCTTATCGAAATTGGCATTTCAGCATCTTTTCTAATATGTGCAAATTTACTAATAAATCCCAAATATCTAGTTCCATTACCTATTTTTTTGGGTAAACAATGCTTTTTCATTGCTAATCACATACTTTAATATTATATTGTTACCATCATTCGGCAACGAGTCATTGGCATTATCATTGTGTGGAAGAATACAACCTTAAGTATTAATGTTTCTAATCTATGATGACGAAAACGGTACAACGATCTTGACTCACTCTACGATGCATACGCAGCAAAGGGATTAGAGATACTTGACTTTCCTTGCAATCAGTTTGGCGCACAAGCTCCTGGCACCGACGAGGAGATTCAGGAGTTCTGCACTCTGCGCTACAACACCCAGTTCCCTCGTTTCCGCAAGATTGAGGTGAATGGCGAAAATGAGCTGCCACTATACACATTCCTCAAGTCACAGAAAAGCTTCGCAGGCTTCGATCCAGAGCACCCGCTCACAAAGATTCTGCACGACATGTTTAGCAAAGCGGATGCCGACTACGCAAGCAAGCCAGACATCAAGTGGAATTTCACAAAGTTCCTCATCGACCAGGAAGGCAATGTTGTGGCACGCTTTGAACCTACTGCTACAAAAGAGGCGCTTGCACCAGCCATCGAAGCATTGCTGAAATGAAGCAGCTGATACAAAACATAAAGCAATGGCTTAGCCGCTTGTCATTCCGCACAGGAGTGATAGTGCTGCTGTGCTGTGTTCTCTGCTACATTCTGTCCTTTGCACAGATGGCACTTCCTATAAGCGCATCAGCAAAGAGCGCCCTTTGGGTTGTCCTGTTCGGATTGGCAAAAACATTCCAATACGGAGGACTGACCATACTTGGCGTTGAAGGCGTTAAGCGATTGAAAAAAAGATTCAAAAGACGATAATAATGAAACAAAGAAAAACCATGCGCAAATTGCAAACTTCGCGCAAACTATGAGAAAAATCCTAAGTCCTTCATGGGACGCTTCTGGCGTTGGCACATCAACTTCTGCCCAGGTTGGAAAGGCTACTTCACTTCACTAAACGAAGAAGAAAAGCAGAAGCTTAGAGAAAAGTACAACTTCCAGAAATTCTAATCTTTATCATTCTAACAGGAGTTAAAAAAGTAAGAGCTCTTACCTTTTTAACTCCTGTATTTTTTTTAATCATCACAATCGTCACCCATTTCTTCGTCATCGTCCTTTGCTATAGACTCATAGAAATGAATGCATTTCTCACTCAAACCCACTGCACAAGAGTAAGCGCTACTGATT
>JAGHVC010000039.1 GCA_018064505.1 Candidatus Minthosoma caballi
ATATAATAAAAATGGCGTTAAAGACATACTTTTCAGGACTGACAGGATTTAAATTTTGGGCAAGCATATTATTGATGATTGTCATTATTATTGCTGTGCCAGTTCTCACTTTTTATATGCTTGACACTTTCACTCACCACGGAGAAAAAATTGAAGTGCCAAGCGTGATGGGTAAGTCTGAGTATGATGCAGAGCAGATGTTGAAAGAGAGAGGCTTGGTGTGTGTGGTAACAGACTCTGCATACGACAAGCATTCTGCTCCAGGCTCCGTGCTTGAGCAGACGCCAAAGGCTGGCAGCGAAGTGAAAGGCGGCAGAGTGGTCTATATCACTGTAAATCTGAAAGGTGAGCCAATGACTAAGTTGCCGGATGTGGTAAGCCATGGCTCGTTGCGTGAAGCAGAGGCAATGCTCCAAGCTCTTGGATTCAAGCTTACTCCTCATGAGAGAATATATGGCCGCGACAAGGATTTGGTGGTTGCAGTAAAGCAAGGAGTTCGTACAGTAAATCCTGGCGATATGGTGTCTCGTGATAGGGCTTTGACTATCGTTGTTGGTGCAGGTAATTTTGTGGACACTCTTGACATCGAGAATGAAGGAACAGAGGATTTTGAACCAGAGGAGAATGACTTTGACATTGAGTTATGATTGAAGAAGACTTCGAACAAAACATAGAGGATGAGTTAGAAGACGACGAAACCTCCCAGCTGTACGAGCATCACCGTTTTGTTGCAGATAAGAAGCAGAAGCTCCTCAGGGTAGACAAATTCTTGCTTATTCATTTGAGCAACACATCTCGCAATCGTGTGCAGAAAGCTGCGGATTCTGGGTTCATTATGGCTAACGGCAAACCTGTAAAGCGTAGCTACAAGGTAAAGCCAGACGATGTAATCCAAGTAATGCTCGATCGTCCGCACTTTGAAAATACAATTACCCCAGAGGATATCCCGTTAGACATTGTTTATGAAGATGACGACTTGATGGTTGTGAATAAGCCAGCAGGTCTTGTTGTGCATCCAGGATTCGGAAATTGGCATGGTACGCTCCTCAATGCAATTGCTTGGCACTTAAAAGATATGCCTCAATATGATATTAATGACCCGGAGATAGGTCTTGTTCATCGTATTGACAAAGACACAAGTGGCTTGCTTGTGGTTGCAAAAACGGCCAATGCTAAGACAAATCTTGGATTGCAGTTTTTCAATAAAACGACAAAGCGTGAATACAATGCTCTTGTGTGGGGAAACTTCACAGATGAAGTAGGCCGTATTGAGGGCAACATCGGGCGTGACCCTAAAGACAGAATGCGTATGGCTGTGTTTCCACCCGATAGTGAGATAGGAAAGCATGCTGTTACCCATTATTATGTTCTGGAAAAGTATGGCTACACTACACTGGTGAAATGCGTGCTTGAAACAGGTCGTACGCACCAGATTCGTGCTCATATGCGTCACATTGGCCATCCGTTGTTTAGTGATGAGCGCTATGGCGGAGACCAGATTCTCAAAGGATTAAACACAGCAAAATATCGACAGTTCATTGATAATTGTTTCAAGCTTTGCCCTCGTCAGGTGCTTCATGCCAAGACGCTTGGCTTTGTACATCCTGCAACAGGTAAAGAAATGATGTTCAGTAGTGAACTGCCAGAAGATATAACAAACTTATTAAATAAATGGCGAAACTACGCCAAGGAAGAATGAAAAAGGTTATTGCAATTGTTGCTGGAGGTGATAGCTCCGAGCATGATGTGTCGCTCAGAAGTGCGGCAGGAATTTATTCATGGATTGACAAAGAAAAGTATGAAGTCTATATAATTGAAGTAACAAGTCAGGCATGGGAGGCTCATTTGAATAATGGAATGAAATCTCCTGTGTTCCGTCACAACTTCTCTTTCAGAGATGAGTGGGGCAAGGATGTGCGTCCTGACTATGCCTACATAACTATTCATGGCACTCCAGGTGAAGATGGCATCCTTCAGGGCTACTTCGATATGCTGCAAATACCATACAGCACAAGTAATGTGCGTGTGGAGGCAATGACTTTCAATAAGTTTGTTTGTAACCAATTCTTAAGAAGTTTTGGAGTGAAGGTGGCAGAAGAGATTCTTGTTCGAAAAGGACAAGAGGTTGATCCGCAAGCAGTTGTTGACAAGGTGGGCTTGCCATGTTTCATTAAGCCAAATGCAGGAGGCTCTTCTTTCGGAGTCACAAAATGCAAGGCTGTTGATGACATCTTGCCTGCTATTGATAAGGCCTTGAATGAGGGGGATGAAGTCTTGATAGAGAGCATCCTTACAGGTGTTGAAATCAGCAACGGTGTTTATAAGACAAAGAATGGTGGTCAGGTACTTCCTATCACAGAGGTAGTCCCTAAGACAGAATTCTTCGATTATGACGCGAAGTACAATGGTTTGGTAGAAGAGATTACTCCAGCTCGCTTGAGTGAGGAAACAACAAAGCGCGTGCAGACTCTTACAAGTGCAATATACGATATTCTTGGAGCAAGTGGAATTATTCGCATTGACTACATTATTTCCAAGAATGCTGAAGGCGCAGATGTAATCAACATGTTGGAAATCAACACAACGCCTGGCATGACAGCAACTTCTTTCATCCCTCAGCAGGTTCGTGCTGCAGGCCTTGAGATGAAGGATGTTCTTTCTGAAATTATTGCAGACAAACTATAATCCCCTAATCCCCGAGGGGGCAGCCATCCGGATTCTTTCGGTGGTTTCTGTTCGGGGAATAATTATAATAAAAAACCAAGCTCTCAACCATCCACTTTCCCGGATGGCACGCCCCCTCGGGGGGCGGGAGGCTTCTAATGCTCATCCACCCCCATCCGGATGGCACGCCCCTTCGGGGGACGGGGGCTTCAATATGCAATTATCTGATTTTGATGATATACGCCCCTGTTCTGAGGGCGAAATGAAAGAAGCATTCGAGTCAATGCTGGCAGACCGCCAATTTGACAAGATTCTTCATGGCATACTTCCATTGCCAAAGAAATTCCGTAACTGGGTGTTGCGCAAGATGTTTGTCGGCATCAAGACACCGCTTGATTTCCAAAAGCGCTTCATGAAGCCAATGGTATATTATGCTCTGCACAAAGGTGCGTCAGGGCATTCATGCGAGTTCGCTAAGTCGCTTGATCGCAATGCTAATTATACCTTTATGTCAAACCACCGCGACATTGTGCTTGACTCTGCAATCCTTGATGTGATGCTCATAAAGGAGAAATTCAGCACCACTGTGGAAATAGCTATAGGAAACAACTTGCTGATTTACCCATGGATAAAGACGCTCGTTCGTATGAACAAGTCTTTCATTGTTAATCGAGGGCTGACTCCAAAGGAAATGCTGAAGAGCTCTATTCACATGAGCCAGTACATGCACTTCGCCATCAATGAGAAGAATGAGAATATTTGGATTGCACAGAGAGAGGGCCGTGCAAAGGATAGCAATGACCTCACTCAGGAATCTGTTCTCAAGATGCTTAACATGGGTGGACCCACTTCTGGACGCACAACAGAGGATATCATAACAAATCTTCGTCACATGAACATTGTGCCTCTTGCCATCAGTTACGAGTACGATCCTTGTGATTACTTGAAAGCAAAAGAGTTCCAGTGCAAGCGTGATATCCCGGGATGGAAGAAGGCTAAGCAAGATGACCTAGACAATATGAAGATAGGCATCTGGGGCAAGAAGGGACATGTGCATTATCAAGCTGCAGATTGTATAAACGATTGGCTTGACTCACTCGATCCTGCAACAATTGATAGAGCAGATATCTTCCGTATAGTTGCCGAGCATATTGATAAGGAGATTCATAAGAACTATCGCATCTATCCATGCAACCGTGCCGCTGCTGCAGAACTCCGTGGCGAAAAAGCAGATTGCCCGTCATTCGAGACTTACTTGCAGAAGAAGCTTGCAATGATTGATGTTGAGAATCCAGACACAGCATTCCTTCGTGAGAGAATTCTCACAATGTATGCCAACCCATTCTTCAATTACGAGAAAGCTACAAAGAATGCATAATTAATTAGTGTTCGTAATGCGTAAAGTCCTACATTTCTATATATTACCTCTTCTTGCTATATTGTTTAGCATAGCTCTCGTCTCATGCGGTGATGACGAAGGAGAAGCCGTACCATCGTATATCACGGACTTCTTGTTGGCAGAGACTGGCTCAAATGGAAATGTGAAAAGGGTAGTGCTTGACGATGGCACAGAATACGCAATTACAAGCCAGCAGATAGCTGCCGACAAAGCAGATTCCGCCTATCGTTGCATTGCGACTTATACCAAGAGCGACCGTAACATCAAACTGTATTCTTTAGAGAGTGTGTTTTCAGCTTTGCCTCAGGATGCAGACAGCTTCTGTATCAGCCGAGACAGCTTGCCTCGTGATGCAGTTAAGATGCTTAGCATTTGGAAGGGTAGGGGCTATATAAATATGCTTCTCGGAGTGATGACTACAGGGAATAAGAACCACAAATATGCATTCAGCATTGATAGCATAAAAGACAATACTGAGCATGTGTCTCTTGTCCATCAGCGTCCGAAGGAAGATGCTGAGTCATATACAGATAAAGTGTACATGTCGATGCCGATGCAAAAGACGGAAGACAATGTGAAACGGTTTGTGTTTCATGTAAATACATACGACGGATGGAAAGAGTATTCCTTTGATTAAGCAAGTGATCGTAGTCTGTTTTGAACAGCAGCATAGATAAAGAAAATCGGTTAGAAGCCCGTGAGTTTCTAACCGATTTTTTTTGTTATTCAAGAGTATGGGGAGTAGTATTGCGTAGAGCAGTGCTGCTCCCTTTTTTATTATCACTTAGTGACGAACAGTATCTTGCCTCGTCTTATTATTTTATCGTTGCTTAATTCTTGAACGAATGAATAGGAGCAGGAATGCGTCCTGTTCTATTGACGAAATGGCTGCAATCGAATGTGTTCACAGGCATTATTGGAGCATAACCGAGCAATCCGCCGAACTCCACGGTGTCGCCTATTGTCTTGCCAATCACAGGAATGATGCGTACAGCGGTAGTCTTTTGGTTAATCATTCCTATAGCACTTTCGTCGGCAATGATGCCAGCAATCGTTGTGGCAGGCGTATCGCCAGGAATGGCAATCATGTCGAGACCTACAGAACAAACACAAGTCATGGCTTCGAGTTTCTCTATAGTGAGAGCGCCAGCTTCCACGGCATCAATCATTCCTTGATCCTCGCTCACAGGGATGAAAGCGCCTGATAGTCCGCCCACATACGAGCTTGCCATCACACCGCCTTTCTTCACTTGGTCGTTTAGCAAAGCAAGAGCAGCTGTAGTGCCTGGTGCTCCTGCATGTTCAACTCCAATACAATGCAGAATGTCTGCAACGGAGTCGCCAACCGCAGGTGTAGGTGCAAGAGAAAGGTCGATAATGCCGAATGGCACTCCGAGGCGAGCACTTGCTTCTTGTGCAACAAGCTGTCCTACACGAGTAATCTTGAAAGCCGTCTTTTTAATTGTTTCGCAAAGAGTTTCGAAATTTGCGAGGGAAGAATTTGTGTCTCCCCCATTGCACTTAACGCTGTCTGCTTCGCTCTTCCTTCGTTGAACTCCCATAAAGCGAGTGCTGAGTTCCGAGTCTTCACAAGCGACACTTAATCGCTTGCTTGCCTCGTCCATCTGCTCCAACGCATACTTCACAACTCCAGGACCGCTAACTCCCACATTTATAATAGCATCCGCTTCGCTCACGCCATGGAATGCACCAGCCATGAAAGGATTATCGTCAGGGGCATTGCAGAGCACAACAAGCTTAGCGCAACCGAGGCTGTCATTCTCTTTCGTCTCTTCGGCAGTAGCCTTGATAATGTCGCCCATCAGTCGCACAGCATCCATGTTGATGCCTGTTTTCGTGCTGCCTACATTGATGCTTGAGCAGATACGCTCAGTGCAGGCCATAGCCTTCGGAATGCTTCTGATGAGCAGTTCGTCGCTCTTAGTCATTCCTTTGCTGACGATGGCAGAATATCCACCGAGGAAATTCACTCCAACCTCCTTAGCAGCCTTGTCGAGAGTCTTTGCAATCTGTACATAGTCGCCTGGAATCTTGCAGCAAGCGCTGCCAACCAGCGAGATAGGAGTGATGCTTATGCGCTTGTTTACGATAGGAATTGCAAACTCGCGGCTGATTTCTTCTCCCGTCTTGACCAGGTCCTTGGCAAGTACAGTTATCTTCTTGTATATCTTTTCGCAGGTAGTATTAAGATTAGTGTCCGCACAATCCAAAAGGTTGATTCCCATTGTGATAGTGCGGACATCAAGATTTTCCTGCTCAATCATTTTGTTGGTCTCGAAGACCTCAGAAATGTTAATCATATATATGTAAGAAGCCCCCCTTGCCCCTCCCAAATAACGGGAGGGGCAAGGGGGGAGGGTCTCTTTTTTATTAAATTCTATGCATCTTATCGAAAATATCCTCGAGCTGGCACTTTACCTGCACACCGGTCTCTTCGCCAATCTTGCCAAGCTCTTCTGCAATAACATCGAATGCCTTAGCTGACTTAGTCATATCAGCAATCATCATCATATTGAAGAAGTCCTGCACGATTGTCTGCGAGATGTCAAGGATATTTATCTGATTTTCTGCAAGGTAAGTGCACACCTTTGCGATGATGCCTACTGAGTCCTTGCCAACTACTGTAATAATTGCGCGTGTCATGTTCTATTTTTTTTTACTTAAATTTAATGTATCAATTCATCATTTTCATTCTTCACTCTTCATTTTTTCACTCATCAGCTGGAGCCTGGTCAATCAAATCAAGGAACTGATCAAGCTTAGGAGTGATGATAATCTGAGTGCGACGGTTCTTAGCTCTGCCAGCATCAGTGTCATTGTCAGCAACAGGGTTGTATTCGCCGCGGCCGCCAGCAGTCAAGCGGTTAGGATTTACGCCGTACTTGTTCTGAAGTTCCTGCACCACAGAGCTAGCGCGCAAAGCAGAGAGATCCCAGTTGTTGCGGATGTTAGTCTTGCTGATTGGCACATTGTCAGTGTTGCCCTCAATCAGCACCTCATAATCCTTGTAATCAGTGATGATTTTTGCAATCTTCTGAAGAGTAGCTGCAGCAGCATTAGAAATCTCGTAAGAGCCAGACTTATAGAGCATATTGTCATTCAAAGAAATATACACAACGCCCTTAAGCACCTGAACATCAACATCCTTCAGCTCCTCCTTCGAGAGTGAGCGAGTCAAGTTGTTGGTAAGCACCATGTTGAGTGAGTCGCTCTTAGTCTTTGCCTCTACAAGCTGTTTGATATACTTGTTGCTGGCATTGATCTCGTCCACAAGCTTGCTGATGTTTGCTCCGCCCTGCTGAATGCTCTGGTTCAGAGTCTGTTGCAATTCCTTATTTGCTTGCTGTGCCTCCTTTAACTGGTTTCCAGCACCTCTAAGTTTCTCATTTGCAGCGTCAAGCTGAGCCTTTGCTGTTGCAAGTTCAACAGCCTGAGCCTGATACTTTGTCTGCAAGTCGCTAAAGTTGCTCTTGCATTCTGCCAAATCCTTTTTGCTGGCACAGCTTGAAACGAGAACTGCCACAGCAAAAACCGATAATGAAATGATTGATTTTACTTTCATACTATTTTATTTTAAAAATTATTGGTGCAAAGAAACGGAAAATAATTATCTTTGCAAAAAAATAGCTCTTAAACATTCTTAATTATATGAAATACCTATCATTTGTGTTGGCATTTTGCCTTTTCACCATATCTTTACATGCTCAGCGCAAACAGTCACTCGATTGCGGATGGAAGTTCCATCGCGGCTCTGTCATCAATCCCGAAATGGACCATTTCGACGATTCGAAATGGCGTGACATCACCGTGCCTCACGATTTCAGCATGGAGCCAGCATTAGAGATTACCGACTACCGCAAGAACACCCCTGCATGGAACGATGTGCAAGTAGGGCCGTTCTCTCGTCTCAGCATTGGCGACTGGGACACAGGCCAGACAGTGGGAGGCGAAGGCTGGTATCGTCGCACATTCACCCTTCCAATTCATGGCAGTGCTACAGTTGACACCTACCTCTCTCAGCAGAATGCCACTCTGCGCTTTGATGGCGTTTACAATCAGGCTGAAGTGTGGGTGAACGGCAAGAAAGCTGCAATGAATGTTTATGGCTACATGCCATTCGAAATCAATCTCAATGAAATACTCAAGGATAAGTCATGCCGCGACCACCACAATGAGAGAGAAGTAACCGTTGTGGTAAAAGCTGTCAATGAAGGACTTAACTCTCGCTGGTATGCAGGCAGCGGCATCTTCCGCCATGTGTGGCTTGAGTCAACAGACAAGCTCCACCTCCACGAATGGGACACATTCATCGATGGCTCCGAACTGCTTGGCAGGTCAGGCAAGCCGGATGCCAATGTCAAGATATTCACTAAGGTGTATAATGATGATCTTCAGCAAGCTAAAGGCTCTCTCGTGGTGAATATCCTTGACGCAGAGGGCAGCAAGGTGGCAACGGTAGAAAAAGAATTCACTGCTCTTGGCATTGTGAACGACGGCTATTCAAAAGACGGAGTGAATGTTGAGACAGAAGTGCTTGTCAAGGCACCTAATCTTTGGTCGGTTGACAAACCTTACCGCTACACAGCTCGTGTCAGCATTGTGAAGAATGGCGAGGAGCGCGATGTGTTGTCTATCCCATTCGGAATCCGCAAGATAGAGTTCTCTGCAGCAAACGGCTTCAAGCTCAATGGACAGCCACTCAAGCTTCGTGGCGGATGCGTTCACCACGACAACGGCTTGTTGGGAGCTGCGGGCATAGACCGGGCTGACATCCGTAAGGTGCAGCTCATGAAGGCTCAGGGCTACAATGCCGTAAGATGCAGCCACAACTTGCCAACCGAAGCGTTCCTCAATGCTTGCGACAGTCTTGGCATGCTCGTCATCGACGAGGTGTTTGACCAGTGGGAACAGGAGAAGAGATCTGCCGACTACAGCCACTACTTCTCAAAGGAGAAGACACAGATAGTTGATGGAGAGGTTAAGGGCATGGGAATCACCAACTTCGAATACGATGCAGCCCTCATGGTGCGTCGTGACCGCAACCATCCAAGCATCATTATGTGGAGCATTGGCAACGAGATTGCCCAGCGTGCCGACCTTCCTCGTGGCAAGGAGATAGCACTTGCTATCAATCTGGCAATCAACAACCAAGACCCAACTCGCCCGACAACTATGGCTGTCAACTCTTTCTGGGATCGCCCAAGCTTCACTTGGGAGAACGACTCTCATCGTGCATTCGACAATGTGGAGATTGCCGGCTACAACTACGAATGGCAACACTACGAAGCAGACCACGACTCCTTCCCAGATCGCATCATCTACGGCTCTGAGTCATATCCAAAGGAATTGGCAAAAAACTGGCAACTTGTTGAAAAACACCCTTATGTGATTGGCGACTTCGTATGGACAGCCGTTGACTACCTCGGCGAAGCAGGCATTGGCTGCACATTCGAACGCTCCGACAACCGCTGGTTCATGTTCATGTCGTGGCCATGGTTCAATGCATGGTGTGGCGACCTCGACCTCGTGGGAGTAAAGAAGCCGCAATCATACTATCGCGACATCGTTTGGGGCAATAAGCCAATCGACATGGCCATCCGTCCGTCAGTACCAGATGGCGAGCACGAATTCATCTCTGGCTGGGGATGGACAGCCGAAGAACGCCATTGGAACTGGAGAACGGCAGCCTCTACCCCTCAGAATGCCGATAAAACAGGGAAGAAGAGAAGCGGCAACTCCTCTCTCTACCTCCCAATCGAGTTGCGTCCCGAAAACTACCTCACAGCCAATCTCCCTTCTCAGATGAAGCATGACATCAATGCCCACCGCAGTGATTCTCTGCAAGTTAATGTATATTCTCGTGAGCAGCGTGTCCGTCTTCTCGTTAACGACAGCATCATGGGCGAGAAAGACATCAATCCAGACACCTACACAGCCACATTCACCGTGGCATACGAGCCTGGCCAGATAAAGGCAGAAGTTGTTTCCGCCAAACAGAAAGGCAAAGAAGAACCAGCATCAGTGCATTTCAACACAGCTCTTGCTCCAGCATCAATCTCTTTCGCTGCTGTTGACTCAGTCATCACTTCAAGCCACAACGACCTTGCCTACATATATATTAATGTGCTCGACGAGGAAGGCAACCTCTGCCCAACAGCCGAACTGCCTCTCACCATCACCACATCTGGAGCCAAGCACATAGCTCTCGCTGGCACAGGCCACCCTTACGACATGCATTCATTCCGTTCCCTCACACCAACCACATTCCGTGGCCAGGCATTGCTTATCATTCAGCCTCAAGAAGAAGCCGGCGATGTAGTTATCAAGGTTACATCGCCAGGCATCCCATCTGCCGAGTATGTGGTAACTCTTCAAGAACGGAAATAATTTTTAGTAGGGAAACAACAATTTGTATATGATTTTCATCATGATTTTTGTTTAGATTTCGAGCGGAGCGATCCCCCAAAAATCGTTCTAAAAAGCGAGGAACTCGAGCGTATTTTGATTTGGGATTTTTAATTTTGGATTATAATCTTAAACTAACATTATTTCCAAAATGCGCTCAAGTTCTTCGCTTTGAGGGAGCGTTGTATTTCGGATCGCCCTTCGGGCTCGACATCCTTACTAAAATCTTAACAACAATCATAAAATAATCAATTTGCTTATCAAATGAAAGCGTAGCGTTTGATGTCCTCTTATGGATGCATTAAAATCAAGTAAGCTTAAGTTTTCGTTGCTATAACCGGTGTGACTCACACCACTTGACCGATGTGACTCACACCTATGCATGTGGTGTGAGTCACACCGCTTTTAATGTGCCTGCTGACGATATCTCCGATTCTCACAAGGCTGCAGTAGCGGTTCATACAAGGTGTACCCCACGCTTGTTATAAGGTATGAGACGCGCATCACTACGGGCTACAGAATCGGCTTTCCCCATTTTCATTTTTTTATCTAAATTGTTCACTAATTGGCTACGACCGTGCCTTTCTCCGCCTTATGCAACATTAAAGCACCTAAAAGATACATTTTGCATCAATTTTCTCCCGCAATGTAACAAAATTAACAACACATGTTTCAAATCTTACAGTCTATGCTATAAATAGTATGTAACTTTGCATCGACTTATGTTCACATCGTCTAAGAATTGAAGAGAAAGAAAAAACAGTGAGTTGATAAACAAAAACCAAAAGAAATTTTTCAATATTTGTAGCGCATTTTCCTCCCACTGAGCTCCTATTTGTGAAATCTACGGTATCTGCGTGAGAATATGAGAATACACTAAACAACAGAGGATAAGTTTTAATTAACCACAATCCTTTGAAGGTAATGATAAGAGTGTCTGTAGGCACTGTTTGATCCCCTGGCGAGGGGAATGAAATGCAAGACAATTCAATTAAAAATGCTAGATATATGAAAAAATTAAACTTTTTGAAACAAGAAGGGCGTACTGTCTCGTCGCGCTTCTTGAAAATGTTTACCCTGCTGGCGTTGCTGTTAGTGGGGGTAAATGGTGCGTGGGGACAAAAGCCAACTACGCCAGGTGCCACCAGTGACATCTACAAATTCAAAGGTTCTATTGCCACAAGGGAATATACTCCTTTGATGCCTTATCGTACTAATCTGCATGAGCAAAGTACGAATGAAAATTCCATTGTGAAATTAGAGATGCCTCAAGGTTCAACAAAAACTCTTTTTGAAGTTGGTACAGGGAAAGGCTTCAAAAGTGCAGGTACCTTTGAGGATAACCGTGAAATCGTTGATTTCCCTAACTTTGCTATTTGTGCTACAGGCGTTAATGGTGGTATTATCCATTATAGACTTACCTTCTATTATAGTGGAGGTAGTAAGTCCCTTGACATCTATCGTCATATAGAAGACAAGAAGGATGGTCTTGCGGTTATTGCTCTTCAGACTCCTGCATTGTTCTCTCAAGACGCAACAGGTAGAAATGAGATAAGCACTATTTATAAGGTTGATATTCAGTGTTTCAACTATGACAATCGTCATTTCCAGATAGAATCATGTTATTTCATCGAAGCAATGCCTGACTTCAACTTCAATGATATTGATGGCAGGTATATTGGTAATGCCTATCTTCACCCATCATACCTCATTCCAAGTGCAGGTACTATAATCTATCCAAACGGTGAGGAAAGTGGCAATCCAGATTATGATGATTATATTGTGGAAGTGAAGACAACAACTAACTTTACTGATAATGAAACTGGTAAAATTGATTGGCGTGTTGAAAATGAAAAGGACTCAACTGCCAGATATAACCCTACTCTCGTGTGGAGTATGAAGTATTCTGGCTTTAATGGTACAGCACCTTATGAGGACATGTCAAAAGTAACATATACAACAGTTGACCGTTGGGGTGGTGATGCATTTTGGCGCTGGATTTTCCAGAAGCGTGTGCTTGCAGCAAAAGATGTTGCTCCTGAAGCTGGTGTTACGGTGCCTATTGCTGACTACAAACTTTGGAACTCTCTTTATACAGGGGCAACAGAGGTAACAGCTAAGAATTGTGCGTACAATTTTAATCAAAACACAAACCTTGCTTATGGTAATACTACCACTCATACTCAGTATGTGGATTTGACACAGGCACCGTATAATGGTTATACGCATTTGATTGCAAAAATTAATAATGGTAATGTGCCAACAGCTCGATTTACGACCAATACTGGAGCTATGAATGAAGCCAATCGTGTTATGACACAAAACGGTGATTATTACTCTGTTGCATTGGATGGATTAAAATGGTTGCATGCTGTATATGGCAACGATATCAATTTGTCTGCTCTGTATCTGGCAAAGGCAGACAATGTAAATAATAATGCAGAGGTGAAAAATGTTGGTGTAGATGATGTGAATTATAAAAAATATTCTAGTTATCAAGCAAATCCTACAGAAGCCACAGATATACCAGATAATGATTTCATAAATACTGTTAATGCTGGTGGTGGCGATTATTATCATGGATATAAACTTGAAAATGGTAATGCTGTTGGCTATGGTGACATAAGTAATGTCCTAGGATGCTATTATGTAATCTTGGATGACTATGATGAACTTCGTGTGAAAGTTACGTCTGGAACCCCTGAATTTAGATTTAACAGACAAGGTATTGATGGCAGTTTGTTGTCTTTTGACGGAAACAATACTAATTATTGTACAAAATCTGATAACACTTATACGGTAAATCTTAAGAAGATAAAGGCAGAGCAAGGCTATGTCCATTTGAATTGTATTAAGGGCAATATTGTTATTGCTTATGACGGTGTCCGTTTCGTGCAGCTTCCTGACATCTATCAGTTGGAAGCCAATGATTTCAATCTTCACAAGGAGTCTGGAACAACAGCTACAACTCCTGGTGCAAATTGGGCGCCTGTATATGGTGTTGTTTCGTCATATCATAACCCAGACTACTACACAGATTTGGCTGGCAAAGAGTGTCTTGAGATAACAACAACATCTCAAAATCCACGCTTTGTGTTTAATGATGGCACTGATAAGCGAGTAGAGGTTAAATATGATGATCCTGGTCAGAACTATATTACCAAGGATGGTGATAAATATTCTGTCAACCTTGATAGAATTAATACAGAAAAGGGTATGGTTCACCTCAACGGTATTTTCCTTCAGGATGCAAATGGTAGTTATACCTGTACAGCTGTTGTGACAAAGTCAAATTCCGTACAAGTAAACTATGATCTCACTGACACTGATATGCAGCATTATTATAATTCTGTATATAATGGTGACTTTACAAACTGGATAAATGATGGTGCTGTTACTCCAAATACTGTTAATTATATGTATTATCAGCTTAAGGGTAATGAGTACAAGCAGACAATATTCGACAAATGGGATGAGCATGCAGACAGAACAATTCCAACTGCCACATGTCAACATGGTTCGAATAGTCCCCTCAAGCAGGTTTATGGAGAGAACAGTGAGGTTATCGGATACTATAACAATGTATGTGAAGATGGATGTTTGGTAAGCGCTCCTACTAATATCTTAATGCATATCAAGGATGTATGCATCACAAAGAACAAGGTAGAGGCTCGCCAGAATCATATTGATTTGGGTGGCGAAGGAGTAGAAAACAAGTCAAAACTTCAAACTGCAGATTCAGATAATTATTATTGGCAGGGCTTCTGGCAGGATTCACATAGCGGTGCGTACTTTGGCCATTATAATCCAAATATGGGTATTTATGCTGATATTACTGATTATCACACAATGATTTTCAAGGGTGAGCCTAACACAGAAATAGAATTGTTCTTCAATTCTGGTACTGACAATGCAGTTTCTCGCAGGATTAAGCTTGACGACAATACTTCTGAAGATGATACAAACCGTGGTACATCTGCAAACTATATTCCTTCTGGTTACGCAACATTAGATTTGTCCGATCCAGAATTGAAGGATACCGATGGGCACATTTATCTCTGTTCTATCAAGACTATTTGGGGACAAACTGTAGGCAAGCTCGAATATGTTCGTCTTGTGAAGGATAAGGACGATCTGATGGCAAAAGAGCTGACAGTTGACATGTTCCATACATGGAATAATGACATCAATGCTACTGTTACTCGTCTTAAAGCAAATGGTAATGCAACAGTTTGTGATTTTGGTAGCAGTAAGAATCCAAATGAGACATGGTATGGCATAGATAATTATCGTGCTAAGGCATTCAACTCTTATGCTGAACTCACAGGCTATAAGTGGATTAAGGTTACAGGTACTCAAGGCGCTAAAGTTCGTTTCATAGCAAATGCTGTTCAGAAAGATGGCGATATTTTCGTGGAAGATTTTGTTACCCTCAACGAAACAGACGCCGTAGGAAACGGTGTTGGCTATCTCGATATCAGCGGTCACCAGTACTACCACCTCAATGTTATTTGCAATGCTAATGACGGAGCTACTGCTACTGTCAACAAGGTTGAACTTCTCCCAGATCCACGAGTTGACTATGTACTCGAAGGTAATGGCGTGCTTGGTGTTTCTGCAGCTAAAGCATTGATGGACAGAGCTGCTTGTGTAATCGATGTTCGCCCACGAGTAAACAACAACGAGGTTCTTGACCTTGCTGATGAACGAATCTATATTGGTAATGCAGATGTTTGGCCTATTGCAGCACAGCATTGGCCAGGTCGCTTTGCAAAGATGTTCAATCAGAACTGTATTGTTATCATGCGTGGTAAATTTGATGGTTCCGTAACTTCTCTTAACTACAATCAGCTTCAGACTGCTCAGTACTGGCATGGATTCCGAAGCATGCATCATGCTAATACAGCATTGATTCCAGCGGATAGATATTCAAATACAGACAAGAAGCATAGCACTGATCAGTTGGAAAACAATACAGTTTTAACATCAGGTCTCTATTTGATTGACAGCTATCCATACCGCATTCCAATGGATTTGAAAGTAACATCTGGAAACTCTGCATGTTATGCTCGATACATCCCTACAGCAAAGGCAGTTGTAAATACAATTTGTGTTCCTTTCGAAGTGAACGGAGTTTCTGCTTCTGGAGACAATAACTTAACTACTGCTGATGCTGGAGGAAGCCGTGTTGCATTAAATGGCGAACAGTCTATGTCACACTTCTATAAGATTACAGACCTTGTTCATAACATTGGACCTGACAAGCCAGAGTCTGGATTGCTTGAACAAGATTATGTAAAAACTAATGAGTATGTATTCTGTTTCAGACAAGTTGATGCACTAGCCCCTTATACTCCTTATGTATTTGTTAATCGTCATGACAATCACAAGGGTGGCACATTACGCGAAGGAAAGCGAATTGAAGTTTACTCTCCACAGGGTACAAATGTTGACAAGACAGTAGATGCAGAAGGCAAGGTTTGCCAGGGAATGGACAACTCTGCACACAAGACAGACCTCAATGATCCAAAGGATGAGTACTACCTCTATGCTACAAATGCAACAAAGCACACTCGTGATTGCTGGTTCTTCAATTCTGAGGGCTATCTTGTTAAGTCTCACTACCTCTCAACACCTTCGTTCCGTGCAGTGATGAAGAATCTTAATCGCACAATTGATATGCCATTTGAAGATCAGGCTGGCGCTAAGATTAAGGTTGTAAGCTTTGATGACTGGATGAACAGCGAAGAGGATGTAGTAGCTATAAAGGTTCCTATTGCTGAGGCAGAGGAAGAGATGGTTCCTGTATATAGCGTGAGTGGCATTCTTCTCCGTCCTGCTGTTAAGCTCAGCAATGCGCTTGAAGGTCTTCCTAAGGGAATCTACATTGTGGGCGATAAGAAGGCAATTAAGAGATAACTGCGAGATTATTGTTAAATCATTAATTAAGAAAGAAATCATGAAAAAAGAATATATTGCCCCAGCTATCGGCGGAATAAGAACAGGAGTCATCTGTACAGCACATGCAGGCTCGCTCACGGGAATTCGCCCTGATCAAGACCTGCAGAATGAGGAAGTCACTGATACTTATTATGACAATCCTGATGCAAGTGCGGTTTACTCAAATGAGCGCGCCGACTTCGGCTCCGAATCAGGCCCATGGGAATCTCTCTGGTAATAACAACCTAACAAACTCTATACTCAACGGAATGCAGCCTCGCATGGCTGCATTCCGTTTTTATTTTTTTAATGACAATTGTTTGGATGTTTGAAAATAAAGTTGTTACTTTGCAGGTGAAATTAACAGACATGCGTATGGAAAATTGTATTTCTGCTCAATTGAGTTTTTTTGACAATAACAAAGATGATTTGCTGAAACAATTTTTAGGAATGATTATTGTTATTTCTCCTGAATTGAGAATCAAGGCTTTCAAATCATTGGAGAAAGGTTTTTCGTATGGTGTAAAGAAATTCGGTTATGGTAATTTCCTTTTGAAAGATTGTACACAAGAGTCTTTAGATTGTGTGCATTCTGTGTCACCAATAATCTCAGCAGAGCAATGAGTAGCGCATATAGTTTTTCTTGTAATTTTGTTACAAATAGAATTATTACTCCATGTTTTGTCGATAAACCCTTATTGTTGGCAGGCAAGGCACTTGAGGTTCTTGCTTTGTGGGACACAGGAGCTACTTGCACTTGTATTTCCGAAGAATTAGCTGATCGTTTATGACTAATTCCTGACGATGTCACTAGTTTGAGAGTTGGCGATAACAGACAAATACCATCCAAGTTGTATAGTGTTCAGATTCGATTTGGCAACCTGCTGATTCCATTTGTCAGGGTAAGTAGTTTGCCCGGCATCAGCTCGTCTCATGATCTGATAATAGGAATGGATATAATCTCTAATGGTGATTTGTCCGTAAGTAATTATAAAGGTAAAACAATGCTGTCTTTCCGTATGCCTTCTCTTGGTTGTGTTGACTATCAAAAAGATTTGTCGAAGTTTTCTCAGATTCATGATTTATGGGTAAAGCGTGGCAACATGAAATGTCCTTGCAATAGCGGAAAATTATGGGAAAACTG
>JAGHVC010000061.1 GCA_018064505.1 Candidatus Minthosoma caballi
ATGCCTGTACACAAAGCATATCTCCAACTAGACATTCCTGCTGGCGCAAATGTCAGATTCACATCCCTTGACGACGATGCCAGCGCCATCCAGATCGTGAATGCAGAACACTCTAACTCTGCCATCTACAACCTCCAAGGCATACAAGTACAGACTCCTCAGCGAGGATTCTATATTAAGAACGGAAAGAAATACATTGCATGATAATTATAAGTGACATGAATACACATAAGAAAACATACACAACACCATCCATACTACGCAGAGAGGCAAGGATTTTCACTTACATGACAACTGTCAGTCCTGGAGTCAGCACCTCATCTTATGACAAAGACCTCTCCATAGACGCCAAAGAGCGTGGCGCATTCGACGACCTCTCCATTGCTGAAGATTCTGGCAAGGGATTTGGTGAGGCAAGCCTTTGGGATGAAATAAAATAAACACACGAAAAAACAGAACAAGCATGAAAAAGGTATTTTTTGCTCTGGTTGTATGCATCGTAAGCATTTCTTCTAAGGCATGGAACAATAACGACCACTTTGTATGGGGAGGCATTGATTATCTCGTTACTGATGCTGCTAACTTCAAAGTGAAGTCATATAAGGTTGTGGATGAATCCATTATCGAGGATGGAACGGTTACAGTGCCACACAAGATTAAGGATCCAAACGACACAAACATCGAGTGGACCGTTACTTCGGTGCGATTTTACGAAGGTGGAAAATTGCCTGCATCGGTAACAAAGCTCGTGATAAGCGAGGGTATTGAAACTCTGGAGTCAATATGGCAGAGCTCTGGTGTGAAGGAGATTGTCTTCCCTTCAACCCTGAAGAACTACAACCATGCTGATGTATATACAATCCAGAAGTTCACTATTCCTGACGCAAACCCTTACTTCAAGTTCGTATATTACGACCAGGAAAAGGACGAAAACGCAGGTTTTCTTGAGTCGAAGGATGGTAAGACTATCTACTACTTCGTTTATCCGGCAACGGATATTTATGAGGACGCAAACAAGACCGTGGTCGTTGCAAATGATGTGATAACTATAAATAACAATGTGTTCAACAACACTCCGAACATCCTGACAATCAAGCTTGGATCAAGCGTAACTACAGTCAATGCAGGAAATTCCCCAAGCCAGCTGACAGCCTATGAAGTAGAGGATGGAAACCCAATATTTGCTGCATACGATGGCGTGCTCTATAAGAAAGATGAAGCCGACACAACAGGCGAGACATACCTGCTCAATGCCTTCCCACGCGGAAAGAAAGGAGACTTTACGGTATATGAGAAGTGTACAAAACTCTTGAAAGAATGCTTGGGAAGCACTTCCATCAACACCATCTATCTCAACAAGGTAAAGCGTGTGGAATATAACGCATTCCGCTTCTCGAGTGTGCAAAGAATCGTAATTGGTGAAGACCTTGAATACTTCCGAAATTCACAGACAAATGCAAACTTCAAGACTTTTGAATTCCAGAAGGATATAGACGAAGGTGTAGCAGATATGGCAAACAGCACAAATCACGCTGTGTTCAATATCGTTGACGGAGTGCTGATGTCAAAGGACAACAAGACTCTCATCTCTATGCCTTCGGGCATGCACAACGGCGAGGACTATACCGTGCGGGCCGGCGTGACTCGTATTGAGGACTATGCCTTCCACTATACTTACATAAAGAACTTCCATAGCAATGCTGAACTGACTGCACTTGGCACTGGTTGCTTTACATATACCCAGTTGGAGACAGCTGACTTCTCTGCTTCTACCAATCTTGCAAATGTAGGCGGATTGAACAGCAGTTCGAAACTGAAGTCTGTGACTTTGTCGAAAGGTGTTGAGACTTTCGGCGGACTTACAGGCTGTAGCCAACTTGAAGAAGTGCATGTGCCAGATGGATCAAAACTCAAGCAAATCAACGATAATGCCTGCAATGGTTTGACGCATCTTAAGAAGTTTGTGTTTGATGGATCATGTGTTGCAAGCGAACTTAAAATAGGTGGTCGTGCTTTCTCTGGCACGGCTATTGAAGAAATCGTTCTTCCACCTAATGTCACTAGCATCGGCACAAGCGCATTTGCTCAATGTGCTAGTCTAAAGACTGTTACATTTCAGGAGACTGCAACGATTAAGACGATTGCTACAGGTGCTTTCGCAGAGTCGAGCATCACAAGTATCGTAATACCTGAGAGCGTGACATCTATCGGTAAGGAGGCTTTCCGCAGCTGCGATAAGTTGAATACAATCACTATTCCTGCTGCAACAATAAGTATTGATCCAGAAGCATTTAAGTTCTGCGACGAGCTTACAGACTTCATTGTTTCAAAAGATAATACCCAATACTCTGGCGTTGACGGTTACCTGTTGTCAAAGGATAAGAAGACTCTCGTAATCTTCCCTACAGGTAAGGCTAACGATCGCTTCACTCTCCTTCCTCCTTCTATCACGAAGATTGGCGACTATGCATTCTATAGCTGTTTGCGATTGAAGAATGTAACTATACCAAACAAAGTGACAGAGATCGGAGCGCGCGCCTTCGGACTCTGTTCAAACCTCAACACCGTTACTTTCCTTTGTGATGAAATGATTGCCCCTGCTAAGATTGACCAGCGTCCGAACTATAACTCGTTTGACGATGACCAGTTCGTAAAAATTGATATTAATGTTCGTGCTTCAAAGTATCAAACCTATACAGCAGAGGAAACTTTCTACAATAAGTTCAAGAGCATCAAGTCTTCATTCCTTGTTGATGGCAAGAATGAGTATATCGCAGTGAGTGATCAGTCGGTTGATCTCCTTGACATCAAGGAAACAGCTCACACTTATGTTGTGCCAGGAATAATCAACGATGGCACTAAAGATTGGATCGTTTCCCTCATGGGTGACTATGCTTGCCAGAATGCTCCTTCTACAATCAAGGAAATTGTGATGTTCAACAATGTGGAGTACATCGGGGCAAAGGCATTCAAGCAGACTGATAATCAGTCAATAGAGAATCTCTTCTTCGTACAGAAAGAGCCTACAAAGCAGCTGCTTTCTACTACTCGCTTCGAACTTACGCCTACAGATCTTG
>JAGHVC010000042.1 GCA_018064505.1 Candidatus Minthosoma caballi
AACTTCATTCCTATACAAAAATAATGGGGCAATATCACATCCGTTTAAACTTGGCATTTTTATTCTTGTATCAGGAGAATTTTCCGATTTGAAAAATAAAATTTCAAAAGAAGACTTTGACAACATACAAACTGATAAAATAGTATTATTTGAGTGTACAATAAGAGACAACAAATTTAACGTTAAAGATTGTAGTTTGAAATCATTTATTCAAAATTTATAATCAATGAAAAAACTATTCTTATTCATTTTCTGTGCAGTGCTTTCGATAGGAGCGCATGCACAATACTCGGGTTCGGGAAATGGTACTGAGGCCAATCCGTATCTTATTCAAAATGTGTATCAATTAGCTCAGATGGCAAACTTCTTGAATCAAGAAGGAGTTGTGTTTGAGTTGAAGATGGACATTGACTTGTCTGGTTTCATCAATGAGAACAATCCGAGTCAAGGTTGGGATCCTATTGGTGTGGAGTCTGCACCATTCAAAGGTGTACTGAAGGGTAATGGACATACTATTAGCGGAATGATGGTTAATCGTCCTTCTACTGATAATGTCGGTCTGTTCGGTTATATCAGTGGAGCGTCCATAACAGGTGTAAATTTGGATGGCAAGTCAATTTTAGGTAGAAACTATGTTGGCGGTATTGTCGGAAACGCATACGGAAATTGTACTATTTCTGATTGTAATGTTGTGATGAGCGGACAAATCGCTGGTTTATGTGACATTGGTGGTATAGTAGGTTTTAATCATGAAGCTTCTACTATTAGACAATGTAATGTGAAGTCAAACATAACATCTTCTGGTAGTGCGGAGCTACAATGGGGGGCTGTTGGTGGACTTTGTGGTTCAGTACAGAATGCCACTATTGCTGATTGTAGCTTTGAAGGAAATGTTTCTGGAAAGCTACAGGGAGTAGGAGGATTGTTTGGTAGTATTGGCAATGCAACAGTTACTAATGTTAATGGTAAAGGAAATGTAGCGGGAGAAGCTATTACAGGATGTATTGCTGGTAACGCCCATATGACTAACACTTTTGAAAATGTTAAATATACAGGTGATGTAGAAGGAACTGAATGTGTCTCTGGTGGTGTAGGACGTTTGGAAAATGGTTCGTCAAATACCTTCAACAATTGTCATCATAAAGGAACAATTACTAATAACGGTGATTATACTGGTGGTATTGTCGGCAAGAGTGAAGGTGGCTGTATTGCAGGGATGGAGAGTTGTAGCCACTTCGGAGACATAATAGGAAAAAACTATGTTGGTGGAGTTATTGGTGCTTTTGAAAGCGTATATCAAGAATTACCACATATTACACAATATGAAACAAAGCGTGGAACTTATTCTGGTACATTGTGGGGAGGAGGAACAAGTCCTGGTATTTATAATGACGACATAGTTGAAAACACACATTCTGATGGTGCAGTTGTGAATAATTGTGTTTCTGTTGGCAATATTAGTGCAATAGATTATGTCGGTGGTATTGTTGGCAAAGAGAGCATTTCTGTCAAGTATGTGCAAACTAAAACGCAAAAATACGTAGGATCGTTCCAAGTGCAGCAAAAGTGGCCTGTAGGAGGAACTTATGACTACCATTATGTTTATATTAATTATGAAGTTTATGCAGATGGCGTAAGTTTGGGAAGACTATCTTCGGAATATTTAACTGTAAATACTTATGTAATGACATGTGTTTCATCTGCATATACTAATTGTTCATATAGTGGCAATATAGAAGGAAAGTCGAATGTCGGAGGATTAGCTGGTTCAAAAGAGTCTGGAAAGATTCTTTATAATATCAGTAACTCTATCATCAAAGGTTCTAACAACGTAGGAGGCCTTGTGGGGGAAATACAAGGTAGAGAGGGTGAAATGTACATTGCTGAAATGAAGTCGAATCTGTCTGCATCACCATCTTTGTCTGCTTCAGAGAGGATGGTCGGACGCATTTATGGAACCAAATTAAATGATTTTGTTTCCTTTGGTACTATAGGAACAAATGAGTCAAATCGCGCTATGACACAAGCCAGCGTTATACTTTGTGGTGTCGCTCAAGATATTGTTGACGATGAGCAGAACGGTACAAGCGTAGGCCCTTATATGCTGAAACTTAAGGCTAATTATGTTTCATGGGGTTGGAACTTCGATGAAAATTGGAAGATAGAGGAAACGGAGTGCTATCCATACAAGAAGTATCAGGCTGCACCTCCAGTAATTCTGTCGAAATTGGAGTCTCATGATACAAGTGTAAGTGGCAAGGCTATGGACGGTGGCACCGTGTTTATGCGCTACAAGAATAATGATGCTGTATCAACAGTATGCAATGGTCATGACTGGGCATTCACTACAGAAGAACTTCAAAGCGGTGCGCAAGTAAGCCTTTACACAGAGGTTGATGGCCTGGTTCCTTCTTATTATACTACTGCTACGGTTAAGTATCCTGGTTCTGGTACTGAAGAAGACCCTTATCGCATCTATACAGCTGAAGATTTGCAGGGCGCAACAAAGTCTGGTTACTACAAGGTAATGAACGACATCGACTTGACTTCGTGGATAAGCGAGAATTCACCTATCGAAGGTTGGAAAGCAATAGGTCGAAATAGTTCTCTTGCTACATACATCGAAGGTGGTAATCATAAGATTACAGGTCTTTGGACAAATACTACAGAACCTTACAATGGTCTTTTCTCAAGCTACAATGCAGGTTACATCAAGAATCTCACGGTAAGCGTAGCTGATGGCAAGAAGGTGAAAGGTGGTGAGTACAACGGTATTCTCATTGGTAGAATAGCAAATAGCGAAATCGTTAACTGCCATATATTAGGTGAGGCAGAAGGCGCAAACAATACTGGTGGTTTGGCTGGCTATTCGGTTCAAACAAAGATGCTTGATTCTGATGTGAAGGGCAAGGTTACTGGTAGCGGAGAAAATGTCGGAGGTCTTACTGCGTATGCAGAAAACTGCGAAGTGGAAAATTGCTTCGTTGAAGGAACTGTGACCTCTACTACAAAAGACAATTGCTATGTCGGAGGTTTGATTGGAACTGCTCTTTTGCATGGAACAATAAACAAGTCTTATTCAAACACTAATGTGTCTGCTTCGGGCACAGGTGAGTGTGGTGGTCTCGTTGGACACAACGACAACGTAATCACTTTATGCTACTCTTCTGGCTCTGTCACTTCGACTGGTGACTATACTGGTGGCTTGGTCGGTCTTGGCGGAAACATTACAAATTGTTATAGCACAGCAAATGTGTCAGGTAATCTTTATTCTGCAGGACTTGTTGCATATACTTATGGAAAGATAGACAAGTGCTATGCTTCGGGTAATGTTTATGGAAAAAGATGGGGAGGAGGTCTTGTCGGTGAACTTGACGGACCAGAAGCTGGTGCTACAAATAGTTTTGCAATGAACATCAAACTTGACTTGACTGCTCAAGAATCGTGGGCAAGCCGTGTTATTGGCGGTTATAAAAACGGTTGTGCTGACCCTACATTTGGAAGCAATTACGCTTTATCCACAATGCAGGTTACTATCAACGGAGTGCCACAGACAAAGTTTGATGATACCGTTGAAGGTATCGCTAAGACAGAAACAGAACTCAAGTCTGCTGCTACTTATTCTTCCCTCGGCTGGGATATGAAGAACATCTGGAAGATTGAAGAGGGAAGCAGCTATCCTGTGTTGTCAGATGTAGCTTCTGTTCCTACAATTCCAGATGATGGAGGAGATGGAGATAATCCAGATGATGAAGACGAGCCAGGAGCTGATGATAATGAGCCAGACACTGACATCTCAGAACTAGCAAATGCAATCTATTTCGAGAGCTTTGAGACTAGCAAGGGCAGTGTGGTTGAAGTGCCAGTATTGATGAAGAATGAAGACACAATTGCTGGATATGAGTTCAATCTCTCTCTTCCTAAGGGCATCAGCATGCCGCTCAACGAAGATGATGAATACGAGATTGAGCTCAGCGAGGAGCGTACGACATACAGAAACCACAACATCTTCGACTCTGCCTTGAAGGAAGACGGCACTATTTATGTGCTTTGCAACTCAACAAAGAGTAAGATCTTCAGCGGAAATGATGGAGAGGTGGCTGTGATGACGCTCCAGATAGCAGAGAACATAGAGCCTGGCACCTACCCAGTAGTGTTTAAGAATGTGATTCTTTCCGATTCAAAAGCAAATGCTATTAAGCTTGGCAACATGAAGTTCTCCATCACGGTCAAGGCTTTCGAGCCAGGCGATTCAAATGGCGACGGAGAGGTGAATGGTGCGGATATTACAGCAATCGCCAACCACCTTCTCGGCAATCCAAACTCAAACTTCGAGGAGAAGCCAGCCGATGCTAATGGTGACGGTGAAGTGAATGGAGCAGATATAACAGCAATTGCAAACATATTGCTCTATGGCAGCGTGAGAGGTAACGAATAAATAATAACTCAATAAAAATCATATAACAATGAAAAAGAAATTAGCAATGGTTCTTTCCATGATGTGCTTGCTCACGGCAAGCGCATCAGCTCAGACAACTGATGTCAAGGGCTATGAGAATGTAGTGTATCTTGAGACAAAAGCAGCCACAGCTAACAGTCAGGTGGAGGTGTCAGTAATGATGAACAACATCGTGAGTGTGGCTGGCTTTGAGTTCAACATCTCGCTTCCAGAAGGTGTGACTATACCAAAGGAGGACGATGAGTATCTGATAGACCTCAGTACGGAACGCACTACATACAAGAAACACAACATCTTCGATTCTGCACTCAAAGAGGATGGCACAATCTATGTGCTTTGCAACTCAACAAAGAGCAGTGTTTTTGATGGCAACAGCGGCGAGGTGGCAACAGTCACATTCGAGCTGGGAGATGTACAGCCAGGCACATACTATGTGACATTGAAGAATGTGATAATCACAAAGTCGGATGCAACAACAATTAAGCCAGGAAACATCACTTCTGCAATCACTGTAGGTGACAACGGAACAGCCAAGCTCAACGCATACGGATTCGGCTCATACGCTTCAAACTACGAGCATGTTGTGCCTGCAGGAGTTTCCGCATACACAGCATCTATAGATGAAGATAGCAAGACAATCACATGGTCGCTTATTGACGACGGCATCATTCCTGCAGGTGAAGGCGTTCTTCTAAAGGGCGAGGCAAATGCCACAGTGACACTTGCAGCTTCAAGCACGGAGAAAGCTAAGATTGCTGGCAACAGCATGAAGGCTAATCTCTCTGCAAAGACAAAAAGCGAGCTTGGAGAGTATATCTATGTGCTTAGCGGAGAGTCAATCATGCGTCTTTCTGGCAGTGGCACTCTTGCTGCAAATAAGGCATACTTCAACCTGAGCAAGTATGTGACAAGCGGAATGGTCGAAGCGAAGAGTTTCTCTATCGTTTGGGATGATGACGCAACTGCCATCAAAGCTGTTGAGTCTTGCGACTCACAGGATGCTTACAATCTCAATGGCATTCGCACAAAGGCTGACAGCAAAGGCTTCGTGATTGTAGGAGGAAGAAAGATTTACAACAAATAATGATACAAAATATAAAAAATCAAGTATAATATGAACAAAACAGCATATATCACACCAAAGACAGAGATTGTAAAGATTGACGAGCAAGACATTCTTGCAAACTCACCTTCATTTGAAGATGGAGAGGTAAATTCTGGTGATGCAAAAAGAAGAACATTGGAGGACGAAAACTTGGATGCGTCAACATTCGGTAGTCTCTGGTAATTAATTACATATACAACAAGAAAGCCACAAACTGCGCTGCAATGCGGTTTGTGGCTTTCTGTATTATCTCTTGTTGCCAGCCGTAGTTTGTTATTTCAAGAAATTTGATCGCGAATGGATCAATGCGGAGTAGAATAATTATTGGCGAATGCCATTGACAGTGTATGTTGAGTTGTCTTTTTGGATGAGTACTGTGTTGTTCTGGATGAACTTACGGGTGCCAGGTTCGGCGTTTGCTGCCTGTGACTTGACGCCGGTTGGCTGAGGTGTATACAGGTCGCGACGAAGTACCTGGGTCATGCAATGCGCTGCTCCGTAACCGCCAATGAGGTTTTCCAGTGGTACCCATTCTACGGTGACGCCATTGTCAAGGTATGCTTGTGCCAGCTCTTCTGACTGGTTGGCTACGGACATTATGTGGCGACCATCTATGGCAAGGAAGTTGTTGGCATAGTGGTCAGCATCCTGCTTGCTGACACGGATGATGGTGCAGCCGCGTTCGCGCAGGAAGTCCTTGAATGACTTGTCTTTGTATGCCTCCACTTCGTGGTAATCTTTTGTTCCAGGCTTTCGTGCGAACATCTGAATGGTCAGGAAATTCACATCGCTCATGTCCTTGGCATCGTAGCGATTGAAGCATAGTGTCACCAAATCTTTGTCGATTACATTGAAGTAGGTGTCGAGGTGCATTTGGTACTGCTCCTTCCAGCGCTCGTTTACCACTACTATTGTGTCGTGTCCCATCACATCCTGCTCCATCATCTGCTTAATTGCACCGAATGTGGTGCGCAATCCGCAGCCAATAAGTCCCATAGTGCCGAATGGAATGTAGTCGCCACCTTCCAGGTAGTTTCCTTCGCCTTCAATGCGCCATACAGGGTCGTAGCCCAGCTGCTTGTAGCAAGCCTCTATGATGTCAACCTCTGGTGCGCGCTGTGAGGAGTTCATGCGGCACATGATTTGCCCGCATGGTGTTGAGATGGTTTGGTCACGCAGAAAGTAGAGGTTCATGAGTGGGTTACGCTTGTAGGTAGCTTCCAAACCTGTGTTGATTCCTGTCTCGTGCAGCTCTACTGTAGGACGGAACAGGATGGTGCGGTAAAGGTCTTTTTTGGTCATCTTTTGCAAAACAGTCTGACGGTATGCCTCCACATCCTCTGCTGCCATGCTGGTGGCAGTAGCATCATAGATGAGGTATGGAGCTGCCAGCTGGCGCAGATTGTCTGCATCCATCGACATCAGCACCTCTTCTACTGTGTGAACCTCAATGTCGTTGTTTTTCAGCATGCTAATGTAGTTACGATGTTCATCTGCAGCGGCATCTGCATCGAAATAGTCGTCGTAGAGTCCTGCTGCAGGATGAATGACTCCGTCATATAGCTCCTGACTCGGAGTGTGCATCAGTATGACATGTGCTTTTGTGTACTCAGCATTTGGAGATGCCTGTTCTTGTGCCATTGCTCCTGTCACACTCAAGTGTGCGACCAAAAGCATAAAAATGAGCTTTGTTGTTTTCATAATTTTTATGTATAAATTTATTGTTGCTTCTACTACAGAAGCATAATAACGATTAACAAAGGTAAACATTTTTTCGGACATCCGGTAGGTGGACAGCTAATAAAATGCCTGGACAAATATAAAATCATTGAAATGAGCCGTAATCATGGCGGTGAAAGGTACACCTAAATATATAGAAACGAAGGTTATATCAAAAGCAGCCTGCAATACGCACACATCGTATTGCAGGCTGCCTTTTTTGTTTGGGGGCAAACTTTTCTTGATTTGTTACATCTTCATTGAAAGTCATACACAAAACCGTATTTCTCGTGGAGGCGTTTCAGGGTGCTGTTGCTTTTGCAGGTGGTGATGATGCGGTTTATGTAGTTTAGCAGGTCGGTGTCGCCTTTGCGCATCAACACTCCGATCTGGTTGTGATTGAACGGCTGGGTGAGGAGGGGAGCGGCGAGGCGTGGGTCGTTTTGGACATAGTAGGGGGCTTCGACGATTTCGGTGATCATGATGTCGGCTTTGCCCTGGGCTATGAGCGACGGGATTTCTTCGTTTTTGGGATGGATGGTGATTTGGGCGTTAGTGAGATTGGCGTTGGCAAATTTCTCATTGGTGCCGCCGGGGTTGACCATGATTCTCACTCCTGGTTGATTGATAGAGTCGATGGAGGAGAAGCGCGCGGCGTCGGCTTTGCGGCACAGGATGGTCTTGCCGTTGCGGAGATAGCCTTCTGACATGAGCATTGTTTCTTTGCGGGTGTCGGTTATGGTGATGCCGCACATTGCGAGGTCGAAGAGCTTTTCGTTGTGCATGTCTTCTGTGAGTGTTGGCCAGGAGGTTGGCACGAATTGCACTTTTACTCCTAAGTCGTTTCCGATGATTTCTGCCAACTCTGCGTCAAAGCCCCAATAGTTTTGGGTTTGTGGATCGAGGTATGACAATGGGCGATAGTCGCCAGTGGTGCCGACGAGCAATGTGCCTTTTTGCTTTATTTTGTCAATCTTGGTGGCTGATGACATGCTGCCTGATGTGCTGCAGCTTGCGAGCACGCTGAGGAGTATGGTGATTGACGCCAGCAGCAATGACGAATGGATGGCTTTTGGCGTGATTGTCCACCAACGGCCTGTTTCGCTATGTCTCATAATCAGTCCAGGGGCTTATGTTATATTTATAGAAGTTAAAGAAGTTAAAGAAGTTAAAGGAGTTAAAGAAGTTAGCTCCTTCGTCGCTTTGGGAGTTAAAGACAATACCAAAGGATGCGTTCAGCATGACATTCGTCTTTAACTTCTTTAACTCCTCTAACTTCTCAAGCTTTTCTAATTTCTCAAATCAAGCACTACCTTCTCAATGACCTGAGGGAAGTGTGCCATCTCAAGGACATGAACCTTGTCGGCAATGTCGTCAGGGGTGTCGTCTGGTGAGAGAGGTGTGGAGAACTGGGCGATGTGCTCGCCTTCGTCGAGCTCGGGGTTGACGAAGTGGATGGTGATGCCCGACTCGGTTTCGCCTGCGGCTTTGACTGCTTCGTGAACATGGTGTCCCCACATGCCTTTGCCTCCGAATTTTGGAAGGAGGGCTGGGTGGATGTTGATGATGCGATTAGGGTAGAGGTCGATGAGGTAGGCAGGCACTTTTGGTAGGAAGCCAGCGAGGATGATGTAGTCGCATCCTTTCACGGTGCTGATGACCAGTTCAGGCTCGTCGTTGAGCTGCTGACGAGTGATGACTGTGGTTGGGATGCCAAGGCGCTCAGCGCGAGTGATGGCAAATGCATCGCTGCGGCTGCTCACTACGATTGGGATTTCTACCTCTGGTTTGTCTTGGAAATACTTGATGATGTTTTCGCAATTGGTGCCTCCACCAGTTACGAATATTGCGAGTTTTACTGCCATATTTTTATCTGAATTAATAGGTTGATGTTGCACAAAGAGCTGAGTTTTGCTACTTATGCTTTTATTTGCAAAAGTACTACATTTCGGCGTTTTAGCAAAGATTTTGAAAACAAAAGTTCAAATTCAAAAACATTTGATACATTTTTAGCACCCTTTAATGTGTTTTTTTTGTTAATTTTGCACACTGAACGAAATGCGTGCTTTTATCAGCTAGTTTGCGCCCGTGTCGCTTTGTCGCTTGCACCGCGTGAGCTTTAACGCGTGCAAGGCATAAGCGATGATGTGCGAAAGGCGGTGGGTTTTGATAACGATTCGCTTCGCTACGATGACTAATGACGATGACTGATGACTAATGACTGATGACTGATGACGATGACTAATGACCTAAACCTATGAATAAGAAGATTATTGCTTTTTTTGTGATTGCGATGGTGCAGTGTGTGCTTGGCTCGGTTATGGCGCAGACGGCACTGAGGCTGCCTCGCTTTTTCTCTGACGGAATGGTGATGCAGCGTGGCAAGAGTGTGCCTGTGTGGGGCTGGGGCGAACCTGGCAAGACTGTGGTGGTGAACCTGAATGGTAAGAATGCGAGGGGTGTTGTGGGTGCTGATGGCACATGGAAGGTGTATTTGCCTAAGATGGCTGCTGGCGGTCCTTACAACATGTCGGTGGACTATGCTGTGGCTGGGCAGAATGCGGCTGTGGCTACTATGGATTTGAAGGAGACAACTGTGACGGTGCAGAACATCCTGATTGGCGATGTGTTCCTTTGCTCGGGACAGTCGAACATGGAGCTGCCTATTCGCCGTTGCATGGATGTGGTGGCAGATGATGTGAAGGATTACAACAATGACAAGATTCGCTATCTGAAGTTCCCTCATCAGTATAATTATGTGCGTCCGAATGATGATGTGAAAATCAATCCGTGGCAGAACATCACTGCGAGCAATTGCGCGGAGGTGAGCGGCATCTGCTACTTCATGGCGCGTGAGTTGCAGGAGAAAACTGGCGTGCCAATCGGCATCATCAACTCTGCTGTAGGCGGCACTCAGGTGCAGGCTTGGATGCCAAACGAGGTGCTGCGCGCTTTCGATGGCTATGAGCAAGAGCTTTCTAAGCAGAAGTATCATCAGGAGGATTGGCCAGATTCTGTGAGCAGAGAGGAAAACAAGGCTGCATTTGAGTGGGAGCGCAGCATGATTGCTGCCGACACAATTGTGGGCAAGTGGAATAAGGAAGGATATGATTTCTCGTCATGGAAGGCTGTGGACATCTTCAGCGACTGGAGCAAGGGCAAGAATGGCAGCTATTGGTTCCGCCGCATGGTGAATGTGCCTTCAGAATTAGCTGGCAAGGCTGGCGTGATTCGTGTGGGTGCGATGAAGGATGCCGACTCGGTGTGGGTGAATGGAGAGTTTGTGGGCAACACCACTTACGAGTATCCTCCACGAGTGTATAAGATTCCGGCAGGGGTGCTGAAAGAAGGCAAGAATGAGGTGATGGTGCACTTGATGTCGCAGTCGGGCAGGCCAAACTTCACTCAGGGCAAGCTCTACCAGATTGAGGTGGGGGAGCGCACCATACCTTTGTTACAGAGCGAAGAAGGAGAGCAGGATGGTGAGCAGTGGGTGATGGCTCAGGGCTGTGAAATGCCTCGCAAGCCATCAAGCACATATTTCGTGGATTGCCCAACTGGTCTTTACAACGCAATGATTGCTCCTTTGAAAGACTTCCCTATCAAGGCAATGATATGGTATCAGGGAGAATCAAATGTAAGCAATACAGGCACTTACGCTGCTTTGCTTGAGGCAATGGTGGGTGGCTGGAGAAAGCAGTTCAAGAGCGACTTCCCTGTGTGCATCGTTCAGCTGGCGGGCTACATGTCTCGCCATGATAAGCCTTTCGAGAGCGGCTGGACACAGATTCGCAATCAGCAGTACATGGCTGCTCAGTCAATCAAGAATGCAGGTTTGGTTTCAATCTTCGACACCGGAGAATGGAACGACATTCACCCTCAGGACAAGAAAACGGCAGGCAGCCGCTCTGCTTTGCTCATGAGAAAGCTGGCTTATGGCGAGAAGAAACTTGATGCAGAGGCGCCAATGCCGGTGAAGGCTTGGAAGAAGAACGGAAGCGTGTATGTGCAGTTTGACAAACCTGTTGTGGTGGCTGAAGGTGCTAAATATCAAGTGAATGGAAAAATTCTTCAGCTCACAGCCGAAGAGCAGAAAACAGTGACCTTCAACGAGAAAAACGGCAAACTGCGCTATGCTTGGGACGACTATCCTGTCTGTGTGCTCTATGGAGCCAACGGGGTGCCTGTGCCTCAGTTTGAAATTGCAATTAAGTGAAAAGTGATTTCAATCAAGTGGCAAGTGATTTCAATCAAGAGAAAAGCAATTGCAATCAAGAGAAAAGTGATTCGTTTTGTTTATTTATATTAACCTGAAAACAAAAGAGTATTTCACCTATATGAAGATTAAAAATGTATTATTAGCAATGGCGTGCCTTGCGCTTGCTTTGCCTTCATTGGCAAAGAGCAAGACTGCCGGTGAGAATGAAAAATTGTGGTATGATGCACCAGCTAAAATTTGGCTTGAAGCTTTGCCAATCGGCAACAGTCGGCTTGGAGCAATGGTGTATGGAGGTACTGAAACTGAGGAGATTCAGTTGAACGAGGAGACTTTCTGGAGCGGAGGCCCTCACAACAACAACAGCCCTCGTGCGCTTGGCCGCCTGGAAGAGGTGCGCAAGCTCATCTTCGAAGGAAAGGAAGAAGAGGCAGCTAAGATTCTCGACAAGGATTTCATCGTTGGCCCTCATGGAATGAAGTACCTCACGCTGGGTTCGCTGAAGATGAATTTCGGTCATAAGAATGTGACCAACTACCGTCGTGAATTGAATCTCACCAATGCAATTTCGAGTGTGTCATACACTTGCGATGGCGTGACTTATTTGCGCGACACCTATGCTTCGCTAGAGGATGGTGTGATTGTGATGAGAATTAATGCCACTAAGAAGGGAAAGATCTCGTTCTCTCTTGGTCATGAAGCAGAGCTGAAGTCGTCAAGCAAGAGCGAGATGATGAGTGCGTCGGGCAAGAAGGGCGGCATGGCAAAGCTTACTGCCGTGATTGAAGGCGTTGGACACGAAGGCATCAATCCTGCTCTTAATGCTGAAATGCAGGTGGTTGTGACAAGTGATGGCAAGATGAGCGCCGCCGACGGCAAGGTGAATGTGAGTGGCGCTACTGTGGCTACAATCATCATCTCGGCTGCTACTAACTTTGTGAACTACAACGATGTGAGCGGCAATGCCACTGCAAAGAATAATGCCACGCTCGATGCTGTGCTCCGAATGAACGGCAACGAACTCAGAGACAGACACATCGCAAAGTATTCAGAGCAGTTCAATCGTGTGAAGCTTGATTTGCCAGCAGGCGCAAATGCTTCATTGCCAACAAATCAGCGCCTTGACAAGTTCTATGGTTCTGACGACATGGGCATGGTGGCTCTCCTCTTCAACTACGGACGCTACCTCCTCATTTCTTCGTCACAGAAGGGTGGTCAGGCAGCAAACCTTCAGGGTGTGTGGAACAGCAGCACAAATGCTCCTTGGGATAGCAAATACACTATCAATATCAATGCTGAGATGAACTACTGGCCAGCAGAAGTGACTAATCTCCAGGAAAATGCAGAGCCTTTCTTCTCTATGATCCGCGACTTGAGCGTGACTGGTGCCAAGACAGCAAAGGATATGTATAACTGCCGTGGCTGGATGGCTCACCACAACACAGATATATGGCGCATAGCAGGTCCTATAGATGGCGCAGCATGGGGCATGTTCCCTAATGGCGGCGCATGGCTCACAACTCACCTGTGGCAGCACTACCTCTACACAGGCGACAAGGCATTCCTCGAGGAGTGGTATCCTGTGATTCGCGACGCAGCAGTTTTCTACCTCGACTACATGCAGAAGCATCCTCAGTATGGATGGCTTGTCACAGTGCCTTCTGTAAGTCCTGAGCAGGGTCCTATGGGCAAATCAACACCTGTCACAGCTGGCTGCACAATGGACAATCAGATTGCGTTCGATGCTCTTTCTCAGGCACTTTACGCAGCTCAGATTCTTGGCAAGGACAAGGATCTTCAGGATGAATTCAGCAAGACAATTGCTCAGCTCCCTCCTATGCAGGTGGGTCAGTATGGCCAGTTGCAGGAGTGGATTCAGGATGCTGACGATCCTCGCAATGAGCACCGCCACATCTCTCACCTCTACGGGCTCTATCCAAGCAATCAGGTGTCGCCATTCTCACACCCAGAACTGTTCCGTGCTGCTGCTACAACATTGAAGCATCGTGGCGACCAGGCAACAGGATGGAGCCTTGGCTGGAAGACAAACTTCTGGGCTCGCATGCTCGATGGCAACCATGCATTCACTATCATCAGCAATATGCTTCGTTTGCTCCCAAGCGACCGCGAGGCTCGCAACTATCCAAATGGACGCACATATCCAAACCTCTTCGATGCTCACCCACCATTCCAGATTGATGGCAACTTCGGTGTGACTGCAGGCGTGGCAGAGATGCTTCTTCAGAGCCATGACGGTGCTGTGCATTTGCTTCCTGCATTGCCAGATGCTTGGAAAGAAGGCAGTGTCGGCGGTCTTTTGGCTCGTGGCGGATTCGAAGTGCAGAATCTCGAGTGGAAAGACGGCAAGCTTGTGAAGGCCACAATCAAGTCGAGCATTGGCGGCGTGTTGCGCATTCGCTCTTATGTGCCACTGACAGGCAAGGACATCAAGCCAGCCTCAGGTGCATGTCCAAACCCTCTCTATGCTCCTGCAGATATCAAGGCTCCTATCGTGAATGAGAAGGGCAAGACTCAGAGCGTGAATGCTGTGATCCCACAGGTGTATGAGTACGATGTGGAGACTGTGGCAGGTCAAGTGGTGGTAGTTAATGGATAGGAGTTAAAAAAATAAAATTAAGAGTTAAGAATTAAGATTTAAGTTATCGTTCTGAAGGACGGTTCTTAGCGAGCTAAGCGCTGTGCGAAAAGGAGCGAAGCGGAAAGAACATCGAAGAGCTCGGCGTAGCCAATTAAGATTTTGCTTCGGGGTATCGTCTTTAAGTTCTTTCTTCGAAAGCGTCGCAAGCGAACGATAATCTAAGCGACGAAGGAGCTAACTTCTTTAATTTCTATAACTTCTTAGACATCTTAAACTCCTTAGACTCCTTAAACTTCTTAGACTTCTTTCACTCCTTAAACATCTTTGTCTCTAATCATAACTCCAATCATGTGAGCAAGTGAAGAACTTGCGAGAGTTGAATCCAAGTTATATAACACATTTAATATATTATATATGAAGAAAATTCTTTCAGCAATTATGATGCTCGGTGCTTGCACAGCAATGCAGGCACAGGAAATCACAAGCCCCGACGGCCACCTGAAGGTGAATGTGGGCTGCGACAATGGGGTCGCAAACTATAGCGTGGTGCTCGACCAGGACACGCTGGTGTGCAAGTCGCCTCTTGGAATGGCTACAAGCCTGACTTGGCGCACAAAAGACCGCAAGAGCTACACGGGCGATTACACAAAGGGTGTGCAGCTTGCTAAGATGTCGGAAGTGAAGCAAGTGAGCGAAAGCTATTCGCTTCCACAGACAAAGAAGGCAAATATCTCATACACAGCAAATGAGGCAGTATATTCTTTCCAGAATGAAGCTGGCATTCCTGTGTTTGATGTTGTGATGCATGTTGACAACAGCAATGTGGCATTCAAATATGTCATTTTCGCGCAGGGCGATCGTAAGGCATGCCTGGTAGAGAGCGAGGCAACAAGCTATGTTCTTCCTGAAGGCACAACTACTTTCATCTGCCCTCAGATGACTCCTCAGACAGGTTTTGCCCGCACAGCTCCAAGCTACGAGACATTCTACGACTACGATGCTCCAATGGGCAAGAACGGCCACGGACGCGGCTACACTTTCCCTGCACTCTTCAAGGTGCCAACAAAAATGGTAAATGCTAAATCGTCAAATGGTAATTGTGCTTGGGTGATGCTCAACGAGACAAACATCGGCGGCAACTACTGCGGCAGCCGCATTGAATCTACAGGTTCGCGCAGCTACGGCATCAAGTACCCAGAGCAAACTGAGTTTGGCGGCGTAGGCTCATCTGCACCTGGCATCATGCTCGATGGCAAGGGCGGCGAGACACCTTGGCGCACAATCACAGTGGGTCGCGACTTGAAGCCTATCGCTGAGACAACTATTCAGTGGGACCTCGTCAAGCCACAGTATGAGGCAAAGTACGACTACAAGTATGGCCGCTCAGCATGGAGCTGGATCATCCGCATGGATGCAAGCTGCAACTACGACGAGCAGAAGGAGTATGTTGACTTTGCGTCTGCAATGGGTTGGGAATACCTCCTCGTAGATGCTCTTTGGGACACAAACATCGGCTATGACCGCATGGAGCAGCTCTCAAAGTATGCTCAGAGCAAGGGTGTGAACCTCTTCCTTTGGTACAACTCTAACGGCTACTGGAACGATGCTCCTCAAGGTCCTCGTGGAAAGATGCACCGCATGATTGACCGTCGCAAAGAGATGGCTTGGATGCAGAAGGCTGGCATCAAGGGCATCAAGGTTGACTTCGTGGGCTCGGACAAGCAGCAGACAATGCAGATGTATGAAGACATCCTCGCCGATGCTAATGAGTATGGCATCATGGTAATTTTCCACGGCTGCACACTTCAGAGAGGCTGGGAGCGCATGTACCCTAACTTCGTTTCTTGTGAGGCAGTTCGTGCAAGCGAGAATCTTGCATTCGGACAGAACGACAATGATATTGAAGCACTTGCAGGCACTATCCACCCTGTTCTCCGCAATGCAGTAGGCAACATGGACTTCGGTGGTTCAGCCCTCAACAAGCACTACTCAAAGAACAACGAGCGTGGCACAACTCGCAAGACCAGCGATGTTTATGCACTTGCTACAGCTATCCTCTTCCAGACTCCAGTGCAGAACTTTGCTGTTGCTCCAAACAACATGACAGACGCTCCAGCATGGGCAATCGACTTCATGAAGAGCGTGCCTGTCACTTGGGAAGACATGAAGTTCATTGATGGCTACCCAGGCAAGTATGTAGTAATGGCTCGTAAGAGCAGCGCTGGCAATTGGTATATTGCTGCTATCAACGCCGATGACAAGCCTCTCACGCTCAACATCAACCTTCTTGACTACTTCAATGTAGCCGAGACTGTCAACATCTACTCAGACGACGCTAATCTGCAGGGCAGCGTAAAGCCATTTAAGGTGGGAAAGATAGCTCCTAAAATTATCGTGCCAAAGAACGGAGGAGTTGTCATCAAGTGATGAATGTTGTTGTTACTTGAATGTTTCTTAAAGGTTTTTTTATTCCTTGTATGTAGCTGTTCCTTGAAGGTTTTTATTCCTTGAATATTTGTTCCTTAAAGGTTTATGTTCCTTTCAAAGGCGGCGTCGCTTTGAAATAAGCAATTCAAACACACTAAAAAATCCGCTCGCTAAGCAGTGCCTTAGCGAGCGTTTTTTCTTTTGTTATGTGATTTTGTTATGTATGTAATTTCTGTTATGTAATTCTGAAATTACAGATTCAGTTCTTTTATTATCTTCTTGAGATTCAGCTTCTCGCCGCTGCGCTTCATGATGAGTGCAGATTGCAAAGTGCGCTTGCCTTCCACCTGAGCAGTAAGGTCAACAACGACGCTCTTCTGGGTCTCAGGATGCAATCCCTCGCAGTTGAAAGGAATCATGCCCTCCCAGCCTTCAATCATAATTGTCACGAGCTGATGGCGACCGTTGTCAATCACCATTGCAGTCATTCCGTTTGGTAATGGTAATATGTTCTGCTTGATAGGCTTATCATACTGAGGCAGAGCATAGAAGCCCATTCTCACCTCATGCTTCTTGCTGCACACTACCTCGTCAATGCGAAGCACGCCGTTAGTGATAATCATCTCCTCGAGATTCAGCTTGATATCCTTATCCTTCTCAAACACAGCTTCGCGGCTGAACGCTCCGTTGTCGTGCAATCCGTCACCAGAGTAGCTGTCAATAGAGTGCCACTCACTGTCATTCTCTCCCTTTGCCACATAGCTCATAGCCACCTCGCCGTTCTTTCCGTCAGCTTGCCAGATCAGCTCAGAGTTGTAGGCCAGGCGGTTGTAGCTTTCAAGTCCGTAGTAGAAGCCGCTGTTGCGAGTGAACACATTGCGGAACTCGCTCATGCCAAGCTCTGGATAGTTGACAGTCAGAGTCTTAGGCTCTGGAGCATACACCATGTGAGGCTCATTCTTCTTCATGTTCTTCCATGCGCCCTCAGTTTCTTTAGCAGTCCAGAAAGGATTATCTGCAGGCATGTAGAGAGCAAGGAATAGCTTAGCCATCCAGTACACACTGCCACGGCAGCTGTAGTGCTGCAAGCAAGGCTCAAAGTGACCATAGAAGCCCAGGTTAGGCAATCCATCCTCTGCTATGAAGTCAGGGTGCTGAAGGAACTGCATCAGTGCTCCCGAACAGATGCGGCGCATCCATCCGTAGTCGATGCTCTCGTCTTGCAGCAAGCCAGTCAGTGCAAGCGGAATAGCAGCACCCATGCGGTATGTGATGCTTCGTCCCCACATCTGCATCTTGCCATCGCGTCCAAACATGTAAGGATACTGAGTAGGAATATCCTTCAGGTTCTTCATAAACTCAGCAGCTTCAGCAGGATAGTATTTCTTGCCGAAGCTCTCCGACCACAGCGGGCCATACATCTGGAAAGCCCACATGCTGTAGTAGTCAAACAGCGGAGCATCATGATACCAGCCGCTGCCTACATACGCCTTCAGGTTCTTATGAAGCAAGTCCTCAAGATAAGCAGTGTTCACCTTATATCCCTGGCTGTGCAAGAAGCTGAGAATGCACATGTTGAAGAATCGCCAGTTCATGTCTATAGTGCCGCCCTCGCCATAAGTGAGCATCACAGCAGCCAAAGAGTCGCGCACTTCTTGTGGCAGAGGAGTCCAGAACACCTCAGGAGCCATCAGCAGCGACACGCTCAGTCCGCCCAGCTCCACCAGCTTCTGACCGCCATTGCCTCCGCCGCGCTTTGGTGGCAGATACACAGGGCTCTTAGGGTCGAGGAAAGACGCCATCTGATATCTGTAGTAGTCGCCCACCTTTATTCCATGCAGCGTCAAGTCAGGATTCTCCTTCAGCAGCGGGCCAGCAAGGAACATGGTGCGGCACATAGCCTCCATTCTCGAAGTAGGCACTCCGCCCTCGTCGTGAGGATACGACTTGCCCTCCTGCTTAGGCAAGTTCATAGGGTCTTTAATGTCGTTCACATACGCAAACGCGCCATCCAGCAGATACTCAGCAGCCTGTTTCCAGTGCTCGCGAGTCACGCCAGTGTAAGGGCTGAGTTTCTTGTCCGGATTCTCAACCTTGAAAGTCTTTGCGCTGACACTGCACACAGTGATGCACGCCAGCAAAGTAAAAAGCAGTTTTCTCATGATTGTATGTTTTTGTTTTATTCTATTCTATTTTATTCCGTTTATTTATTCTATTCGGTTTATTTATTCTGTTCGGTTTAGCAACGAGTAATTCTATTCGGTTTAGTAACGAGTAAGATTTCTCCACATATTACTTAATTACGGCATATCAGGAGAGATAAGTCTGCCGTCATTGTGTTGCCATAAGTTTCCCCGACAAAGTTATGCATTCTTTTCCTAATTATCAAGAAAAGTCCTGCCAAAATCTTCGCTCTCCCAGTCATTCCCCTCTTATCAGCATTTTCACGCCTCTTCGTCATGCTCAAAACCAAGCATTTATCCCGCTTTGACGCGCATGATACTTGTAGGCAAATATGTGATACAATAGTTATAGGCCAGTATGACGCCTTTTCCGTACCTTTGTGCCATGATAAAGAAATTCTACATATTATTTAGCCTCCTCACACTATCTCTGGCAACATTTGCCCAGGAGGCAGAAGAGACAGAAGAACCAGCAGCAATGCCTGTGTTCAATAAAACCCATGGCCTGTGCAAAAGCGCGTTCGCACTCAGAATCACGCCTTCAGTCGAAGGACGCACAATCTATTACACCCTCGACGGCAGCGCTCCGACTCGACAGAGCCGTGAGTACAAGACAGGCGTTGCTGTCAAGAAGACATGCGTGGTCAGAGCAGTCGAAGAGATAAACGACACAACGCTTTCGGCAGTCACAACCGCAACCTACATATTCCTGGAGGATGTGATTCGTCAAGCCACATCTTCCACCGGCTCTCCTATCATTCCTGACGGATACCCAAGCACTTGGGGCAAGTGCGTTGACACGCAAGGCTATGCACCTGCTTTCTACGCCATGGATAGCGAAATTGTCAACGAGTCGAAGAGCAAGGTTTTAGGAGGCTTCAACGATTTGCCAATCGTGTCGGTAGCCACCGACCCTGACTTCCTTTTCGGCACCGAATACGACGAAGAGCGTGGCGGCATCTACATCTACACCGGAGCACCAATTGGCGACCATGCCGGCAGAGGATGGGAGCGACCTATCAGCCTTGAAATCATGGGAGGAGATCTGGAGCACGATTTCACCGTCGATTGCGGCATAAAGATTCACGGCGGTCACAGCCGAGTGCCTGAGAAGAATGCCAAGCACGCCTTCCGCCTCATGTTCAAGAGCAAATACGGACCAAAGAAACTCTACTATCCAGTGTTTGGCGACGATGGCGTAGATAAATACGAAGACCTCATTCTCCGCACCCACCACAGCAACTCATGGCTGCATTGGGACGAGACAAACCGCCAGCGCGCTCAGTACACTCGCGACCTCTGGGCTCGCTCTGTGCAGGAACGACTCGGCGCGCCACACAGCAAGGGACAGATGGTGCACCTCTTCCTCAACGGCCTCTACTGGGGCATGTACACACTCACCGAGCGCATCACAGCCGAGCATTGCTCCCTCCACTATGGCGGCAAAGAAAAAGAATATGATGTGCTGAAAGTTGACGAGATGGATGGCGAAAATGTAGTAGCCGCCGATGGAAATCTCGACGCATGGAACGAAATGCAATCGTTGGTCGAGTCGGTCAGAAGCACTAACAATGCCGCATTCTATGCCTTGCAGGGACTCGACGAAAACGGCAAGAAAGATCCTTCCATGCTGCCGCTTCTCGACTTCGACAACTTCATCGACTACATGCTCATCAACTTCTACATTGGCAATGCCGATTGGGATCATCACAACTGGTTCGCATTCCGCAACCGCGAAAACACCGACACAGGCTTCCGCTTCTTCTGCTGGGACACAGAGCTGATTTTTGGCAGCGAATACGACAATGTCACCGACAAGATGAACGCAGGCAAGCCAACATATCTGCTCAGTTGCCTCATGCGCAACAGAGAGTTCAAGAGCCGCTTCAACCATCGCGCTCATGTCCTGCTCACAGGCGACGGTCTGCTCACCCCCGACAAGGCAGTGGAGGTGTGGGACAGCCTGTACCATCTGGTAGAAAGAGCCGTCTATGACGAGTCTGCTCGCTGGGGCGTGTATCGTCGCGACATTCAGCCATACATGTCGAAAGGACATCGCTATCGTGTTGACACATACTATCAGAACGAGCGCAACCGTTTGCTCACCAACTACTTCCCTAAGCGCACCAACATCGTCATTGACCAGCTTCGTGCCCTCAAGTGGTACACTACTGCCGATGAGATTGATGACATCGCTGCCGACGACATGCCTCTCGACGACTGCATTTACGACCTTTCCGGTCGCCAGTGCGGCATCCTCACCGAAGGACACTTGCCTGCCGGACTCAGCAAAGGCATATACATAGTCAATGGGCGTAAAGTGCTGAAGAAATAAGCCCAGTGCTACATTGTATGCAATCAAGCATAGGAGGGG
>JAGHVC010000063.1 GCA_018064505.1 Candidatus Minthosoma caballi
GTATTACCGACATAGTAAGCCAATATTAATTTAAAATATTCAACTTTCGCAAGTGTTTGTTCAGTGATTTTACTAAAGATTTTAGTTTTGATGTCGAGCCCGCAGGGCGATCCTCAACAAATCGTTCTAAAAAGCGACGAACTGGAGCGTATTTTTGGTAAGGATGTTAGTTGAAGATTTTAAAAATCCATAACCAAAATCTCAACTTAAAATGCGCTCAAATACTTCGCTTGCGGGAGCATTTTTGGGGGGATCGTCGCTACGCTCCTCGACATCTAAACTAAAATCATTATAAAAATCTAAATGATAACAGATTTGCAAAACTGCGAAACTTGTATTAAAATATCTGCAAAATTACAAAAAGGAATTGGATTTTTCTTCATATTGCTATAAAATTCTTAATTTTGCACCCAATAAAAGAAATAAACTCACACTCCAATGATACATTCAATGACAGGCTACGGCAAATGCGTAGTCGAATACAATGGAAAGAAGATTCATGCAGAGATAAAGTCCCTCAACAGTAAGGCATTAGACCTCAGCACACGCATAGCACCTCTCTATCGCGAGAAAGAGATGGAAATTCGCCAGATCATTCAGCAAGGCGTGGAGCGTGGCAAAGTAGATTTCACCCTTTGGATTGAGAAAGACGAAGCAGCATCAGCCACTCAAATCAACAAGACACTCTTTGAGGAGTATTACAAGCAGCTTGTTGACATCAGCAATTCTCTCAGTCTTGACGCAGCAAAAGGTCTGCAGGCAAACAATAGCGCAACCGACTGGATGAAGGTGATACTCCGCATGCCAGACATCTACACTCACACAGAAGCGGAGGAGCTCACAGACGCAGAGTGGGCAGAAGCTCGCAAGGCAGTTGAAGGCTCAGTGCAGCAGCTCATCGACTTCCGTTGCCAAGAGGGACTTGCGTTGGCTCAGAAGTTCCAGGAGAAGATTGACAACATCACAGCCCTTCTCGCCAGCATCGAGCCTTATGAGCAGTGCCGAACAGAAAAGATTCGTCAGCGCATTGTGGATGCCCTCGAGCAGCAGATAGGCATTGACTACGACAAGAACCGCCTCGAGCAAGAGATGATCTACTACATCGAGAAGCTCGACATAAGCGAAGAGAAACAGCGACTCACCAACCACCTCAAGTACTTCATCGACACTATGAAGGAAGGCAAGGGCCAAGGCAAGAAACTCGGCTTCATTGCACAGGAGATGGGTCGCGAAATCAATACAACAGGCTCAAAATCAAACCTTGCGGAGATGCAGAACATAGTCGTTCAGATGAAGGACGAACTCGAGCAAATCAAGGAACAAGTACTCAATGTCATGTAATCCACACACACACTCAATATGGAAGGAAAGCTAATCATCATATCAGGCCCATCAGGAGCCGGCAAAGGAACCATTCTCAGTGCATTTAAGGACAACGAAGAGCTGAATCTTCATTTCTCCGTGTCAGCAACAACGCGCAAAGCTCGTCCAGGAGAGGTCGATGGAAAAGACTATTTTTTCCTCGAGCCAGACGATTTCAAGCAGCGAGTAGAGAATGGCGAGTTTCTCGAACATGAGGACTTCCACAGCGCATCCTACGGCACCCTTCGTTCACAGGTGGAAAAGCAGTTGTCAGAAGGCGAAAATGTGCTCTTCGACATCGATGTGAATGGTGCGATGAACATCAAGCAGATATACGGCAAGCGCGCCCTCAGCATCTTCATCATGCCCCCAAGCCTTGAGGAGCTTCGTCAGCGACTCATAGGCAGAGGCACAGAGTCGATAGAGAAAATAGAAGAGCGCCTCTCCCGAGCAGAATACGAGATGTCATTCTCCGACAAGTTCGACGAAACCATCGTGAACGACAACCTTGAAGTAGCACAAGTAGAAGCAGAAGGTCTCATCGAGGATTTTCTTAGCGAATAATAACAAATAACAAACTGAATGCCCTGACTCTGCCACAAGCTGTGGCATATTCTCATTTGACATAAGAAACAAAGAAACAAAGAAACAAAGAAACAAAGAAAAAGCAACCCCTCTTCACAGACGGGTTGCTTTCTTCAATTTGGCAAAAATGCGAGAATATTGAGAACACCGAGAATCATTTCTTGAAATTGCTCAGATATCTATGCACCACCATGTCAACGCCAAGCAGAGTAGCTGAGAAGAGCA
>JAGHVC010000035.1 GCA_018064505.1 Candidatus Minthosoma caballi
TTATTGTTATGATATTTTTATTTTATTATTTCTTTATCTTTTTTTATTGTAACATCATATTTCAAAACCATAATTCACAAAGTTCTGTACTTATGCATAGCCCCAATTATGAATTATGTAATCGCGTCATCGCGGAGCGCTTTGTTTACAAAGGACCGCTTGGCTCGCCAAGAATTATGAATTACAAAAACTCTTCTGGCACCTTTGCCTCACCACGCAAGTTCTCAATAATCTGGCGGAAAGTCTCCTGTCCCTTCTGAACATCAAGCTTCTCCCATCGTGTCAGCATTTCAAGCTTGCAGAGATACGAGAACACTGCATCTATTGAGAATATATTGAAGAATGTCTGCTCCTCAAGCCAAAGCCATTTGAAAGCATCAATCCTTTTCTCCTTCTCGACAGGATCCTCGCAGTCAACAATCTTAATGAGATCGGCCACATAGTCATATTCTGCAGTAAGATCGAAATCCTTTGTGTTGTTATTGAGAATCATCTCAGTCACCTCATTCTCACCTTGAATGTAGTCGGCAACTGCCCATCCATTCTTTCTTGCAAGGAATGCTGTGAGAATATTAGTAATGTCGAGATTCAGTTTGAACCATTGGCGCACCATCTTATTAGGACAAGTATCAATAGCATAATCGTAGAACTGATAAAGAATATCATCTTCTGCGAAATAGCCATCCTTGTCCTTATTGTATTGATAGTTACGGGCAAACTCCGACATGAATGCAGGGAATCTGTGGACATTGAAGTTCATCTCTCTTGCAGAAGTCATCAAGTCAACATACTGTTCCTTTGTGTAGTTGCCATTGAGCTGAACTTCGGCATTAGGATCTTTCAACAGCTTGACCAAATTCATGCAGTCATTCTTGAGGAAGAAATAGAACACCACCTTCTTATCAGCATCTGACAAGGAGCCTTCCAATTCTTCTTGGAAATCAGCAATGCTAACCTCAAGCTTAACATCATCCAGCTTGATGTCAGGCAAGCCCGCCATTAAACAATAGTAATTTGCCATATTTTAACACCCCCCCGACCCCCAAAAGGGGGCGGCCATTCGGTTATGGGAGAGAATAGCCTTATTTCTTTTTTAGCCCCGAAAACATCCATACTTAATCATTCCGCATGGCTGCCCCCTTCGGGGGTTAGGGGGCTAAAAGATCATTTCAACAAGCTGTGGACGAAGGAAATTCTTGAAATAGCTTTCAAATTCCTCTGCGCCAAAATTAACCTTGTATGAGCCGTCTGCTGGCTGAATAGTGAAAAGAGTCTTCTGCCCATTCACTTGCTCAATCTTCACGCCCTTGTCAAGCAACGCCTTTGCTTTCTGAGCAAAAAGAGCCTTCAAGCTATCAGCATCTGCAGTTGAAATCACAATGTCCTCACCAGCACCCCACTTCTCTGCGAGCTTAAGAATAAATTCGTTCATGAACTCCTTATTGCCAGCAATCTCAGCTGTAGCCTCTTTCACGATTTTGTCGCCAACTACATTTGCAACCTCACTCTTCAGTGCATTAAGTGACTGCGCTGCATACATTTTGATTTCGGCCTTAACATTGTCATTAAGGCTCTGGGCATCTTTTTTAGCAACTACGCCAATTTCATCAGCTTTAGCTTGCGCATCAGCAATGATTTGAGCAGCCTTTTCATTAGCTTCAGCAATAATTCTTTCTGCCTCAGCATTACCCTTCTCAACTCCCTCTTTGAGGAGTTTCTCTGTTAGCTCTTGAATCTTATTATCCATGTATAGTAATTTTTAAAAATATTCCGTTACAAATTTAAGCAGTTTTTTGCAAAAGAATAGCAATATGGAAGAATATTTTTTAACATTCCCTTAAAAAAAGAACAAAACACTACCATTTTAACACGAAATAAAGACGCATATAAAAAAAAGAAAACTCAAGTTTTTATAATTTCACAAATATCTGTACCTTTGAGTGTTTTTACAAAAACATTACAATTATGATGCAATTTTCAAAGACTATTTTAATATCCATCATTGCTTTCTTCACAATGCAGTCACAAGCATTCACGCAAAATGACAATAGCCGAAATGTCAACACCAATACATGGAAAGCCGAAAATGTTTTGGATGAAGAAACAATCAAAAAACATGACATCAGCTTTTATTTCAAAGCATACCCAATTAGCGACGACATCTACAATCGTATATGGCTGAAATCATACAAGAAGAATTGCACCATTCCACGCAACTCGCTACGGTACATCACATTGCTCCACATCAACAAAGATGGGAAAACCCAAACAGGTGAGATGATCTGCAATCAAAGCATTGCTAACGACCTGCTACAGATTTTCCAAACTCTCTACGAGAATAAATACAAAATAGAAAGGGTCGTGCTTGTTGACAATTACCAAGCCGATGACGAGGCAAGCATGAGGGCAAACAACACATCCTGCTTCAATTTCCGACAAGTAGCAGGATCTACCATGCTTTCAAAACACAGCAAAGGACTTGCCATCGACATTAACCCACTCATCAATCCTTGCGTCAACACCAGGACAGGCAAAATAGAGCCATCAACAGGCAAACCTTACGCTTACAATAGACAAAACAAATCGCAAAATGCCATACAAATGATAACAACCAATGATCTCTGCTACAAGCTGTTTATTCAGCATGGATTCAAGTGGGGAGGAAGTTGGAAAACTAAAAAAGACTATCAGCATTTTGAGAAATAACAATCCATTCACTCTATTCACCATCAAGGAAAAAGATGACAAATAGACTGTAAATCGACTTCATTTACCTCATTCTCCACATCCCCTTCAACTCATTCAAATTCATTCAACTATCTCACAACTCACTCAACTTTAACTTCGTCCTCAAATCTCTCAACCACCTCTCAACTCATTCTACTTCACCCTCAACTATCTCAACAATCTCTCAACTCACCTCAACAAATACAACTCACTCAACTACAAAAATGATAAAGAATATAATATTTGACCTTGGAGGCGTCTTACTTGATGTCGATATGAAACGCTGCTTTCAGCAATTCAAAAATTTAGGAGTAAATCCAGAGCTCTTTACTTCGAATAACAACTCACCCAACGCTCAAGAATCAACAATCTGCGAAGGAATGTCTGCAAGCGGAATAATCGCTCTGTATCAAACAGGTGACATTTCAACAACCGATTTTATCAACACCATACAAAAAGCCTGCTTTCCAAACACAACTTACGATCAAGTTCTAAACGCATGGAACTCATGTCTCTTCTCCATTCCTCAAAAGAAATTGGAAGTCGTCAAACAGTTACATGAGAAATACAACACATACATGCTATCAAATACAAACGAAGCACATTGGGAATATATCTATAACAATTCTTTCCCAACACACAAGCCAGACCTAAGCTTATACTTCAATAAAGTATTCTTGTCTCAAGAAATGCATCTCGCAAAACCCAACCCACAGATATACAAAGAGATGCTAAAAGCCATAGATGCCACACCATCAGAATGCCTATTCATCGACGATGCATCAGCAAACACCATAGCTGCAGAAAATTTAGGAATAAAAACACTAACTGTTGAAGCCTCAAAAATCAACGAACAAGGCAACATCATTCCTCCCGCACACGATTGGTGTAACATCATACACGAGGAACTTCAACCTTAGAATCACAATTTTCACATTTCGACTTACCCACTTATTTGATTATTGCAGATTACTAATAAGTTGAATAGGGTGGTTCCTATTATTTAATTAGTTTATCTTCCGTTAATTGCAGATTGCAAGCAAAAGGGTAAGTGGGGAGGTTGGAAAGGGGAAGTGTGGATGTAGGAGGTGAGAAAGGAAAAAAGACTCACCCCGGCCCAGGTATAGTTGCGCAATAATCATGCATGATGGAATGCGTAAGCTTCGGGCATGTCATATGCAGAAAGCAAGAGTCCCGAAGCATTCCTGCTTCGGGACTCTCTCGTCAAGAAGGCGGCGACCTACTCTCCCGCATTGCGGCGCAGTACCATCGGC
>JAGHVC010000221.1 GCA_018064505.1 Candidatus Minthosoma caballi
TTGATATCCTCAACGCCGAGCATCTTGAGAGCCTCGAAGAGAACCTTTCCGCAGTGCTCGAATGCGTATGCACCGTGGTGTGGGAAACGCTTGCCAACGAGGACATGGCGATAGAAGCGTGCGAAGCCTGGGATAGCGCGGATACCGATGCCACCGAATGAGCATGGATCAACATCGAGGAACTCACCCTGAGCGATGTAAGAAACAAGCTTAGAGTCTGAGTTAGACTGGATGCGGAACATTGTTGACTTGCCTGGCATGATCTGGCCTTCGAGAGTACCCTTTGTGATATCTGGACTCATGAGACGAGCCTGAATGAGCTGATACTTGATTTCGCAGCTCTTCATGCACTGTGAGCAAGTGTTACCGCAGTGGAAGCCCATATAGAGGTCCTTGAGGTCTGCACCAGCGAGGCTTGCGCCTGCAGGGATAACATCAGCAGGAACTGAGTTGTTGATGTCGAGAAGAGTAGCTGGCTTCTCAGTTGCGCACTCTGCCATGTACTCAGAGAGAGCACCATAGAGGTCAACCTCGCATGCTACTGGAATGCCACGACCTGTGAGGCGTGAATTAACATAGCAAGGCTCGAACTCGAAGATTGGCTGCCAAGCTGGCCAGCACTTGTTAGCGAATACAGCATACTTGCTGCCGCCCTTGCCGCTCTCGTACCAGTCCATGAGTGTTACCTCAAGCTGAGCCATCTTCTCGATAACCTCTGGGTACTTGTTGCCCTTGCCAAGTTCTGCTTCCATATCCTTAGCAACTGCAGCGATGCGTGAATCGCCATTGTGCTCGTCGAATGCCTTCTTAAGATCGAGCTCTGAGTTCTCCTGTACCTCAATACCAAGATCGTACATTGGCTGGATAGGTGCGTTACAAGCGAGGAAGTCCCATGGGCGTGGACCGAAGCCGATAACCTTGAGGTTCTTTACGCCGATAACTACGCGAGCAATATTGCGGAAGTCAGCGAGTTCCTTAACAGCCTCCTCAGGAGTTACATTAGGATACTCTGGAATATATACCTTAAGACGACGGAGACCTACGCTGTAAGAGAAGTTGAGGACACCGCAGAGAGCGTCACCACGATCGTTAGCGAGGTTAGCCTTGCCTTCCTCCTTTGCAGCGATTACCATTGCTGGACCGCCAAACTTCTGAACGAAGAGAGTTGTAGGACCCTCAGGACCGAAGTTGCCAAGGAACATGCAGACAGCGTTGATGCCATTCTCCTTAGCCCAATCAAGAGCCTTATAAGTGTCAACATCGTTTTCGATTACAACTGGGCAGTCATAAACCTCAGGAAGACCTGCCTTCTTAACTTCTGCCATTACAGCAGCCAAACGAGCCTTAGTGAGGGCAATTGGGAAGCAGTCGCGGCTAACGCCTACGATACCAAGCTTCACGGTTGGTTGGTTAATCATAACTATAAAATGTTTTTTAAGTGTAACTTACTGTTATTTTAATTTCACTAGTAATTCTTTATCACTTTTATCCTACAAATATAAATACTTTTTTCCGAAGCAAGCAAACATTAGAAAGAAAAATAATAAAAAACTCACACATTTACCTCTCAACCCTCATTTTTGGGCACATTGTGAATGTGAATATAACAAAACCTTAACTTGAATGTTGAATTTTGGCTTTTGCGAGTATTATTTATTAATATTGATATTATTGCAAACAAAAAAAACAAGCCTTCATTCTTTTTTCAAAGTTTTGAAGGCTTGTCTCTTATTTGTATCTTATAATTGCTCTGCTATTTGCTTACAAAGATGGGCCAAGATAGGATGGCTTGAGACCGCCCCAGTCAAGGACGATGCGCTCAATAATCTGCCCCGTATCAACGCTTGAAAGACGGATGGTATGGCGCGATTTTGAACGGTCAACAGGGATGGTGATAATGTGCTCAAAGCCGTTTTTCATAACCTGATCTTTCCAAGAGTACGACCACTCTTCGAACTGATTTTCAAGTACTACAGGAGCGCTGCTATCAAGAGAAACGGAGAAGCTGTTGCTTTTCCCTTCATAGATTGGGAAGAATGGAAGACAATGAATGTGAAGAACTATAGAGTCTGCTGTAACGGAGCCAATTTCGTATTCTGCAAATGAGGATTCTTCTTTCAAAGCGTTGCCAAGCTGAAGAACATCCCAATCATAGCCTATGCCATGAATAATGTCTGCGTTTGAATGATGAGACGGTTTCTTCAGGTCAAGAGTTAGGCAAGCATTCAGTTTCTTCTTTTCGCTCTTGACAGACAAATCAACTGCTTTTGCAACTACACCTTCCTTGCGACTGAGCGACGGCATGTTCTGATAGAGAGAGACATAGCCTGGAGGAACTGTCATCATGCCATTCCACTTCCCATTTAGCATTGTGTTATATGTATGGCAAAGAGACTGAATGCTATCAGCAGCAGCCTGTGAAGCATCTGCTGCCCAATTTGCTTCTGCATATTTTCCCTCAGCATACATCTCGTGGTTGAGCTGTGCCATGAGGAACTTGCGATTCATCTGTTCTGCCGCCATGACTGAGAAACCCAGTAACTCGAAGAAAGAGGGCTGCGCTTCTGCAGGAAGTGCCTGCATAATGGATTTTGCTTTGGAAGCAATCAACTGATAATCGGCAAGTCGCTGCTGTGCATCATTGTAGTTCTGGAATGAGAACTCTGTGTCACGCAAACGGCAACGCTCTGCACTGTCCCACTGCCAATCCCAGCCCATGTATTCAGGCTTGCGAATCCATGCCAGATGATAGTATTTCTCAAGTATCTGCTGGAAGTCTTTCGTGTATTTTGTTCCAAACCAGTTGGCGAGCATCTGCGCTTGCTCAGTGTTCATACGGTCATAGCTGTACCCGCTCACATTCTGAGCAAGATCGAGGAAAAGCTGCATGTCAAGCTCCATAGGTTTGATGTCGCCAACATTGAGAAGCCAATAGCGGTCTGCTCCTGTATTGTAAGCCTTCATCAACTCTTCATACATGAGGGCAGGAGGAGTTGTGCAAAGCCAAAGATAATCGTGTGGGGTGCCGAGATATGAGAGATGATAATAAACTCCTGAACCTCCAGAACGCTTCTGTTCATCTGCATTGCTGAGGCGCTTCATGAAACCGTAATTGTCGTCAGGCCATACAATTGTGACATCGTCGGGCACTTTCAGCCCTGCCTTATAAACATCCAGAGTTTCCTTGTATGGCACGAATATCTGAGGAACCTCATTGGCTGGCTTGCGTGTGAAGAGTTCCAGCAAATCACGCTGATCCTTTATAACATCTGTGAGTACAGCAACGCGTTCAGTAGCAGATGTTTGTCCACGCATACCTTCATCGTGAACGCCACGCATGGCAATAGTGTAGATGTTGTCAAACTGATGAGCCTCTGCTACACGATTTGCAAACTTGCCAAGTATTGTGCTGCGGTTCGTGCGGTAGTTCCACTCACCATCACGCCCTGAATCCCATTCTGCTTTGCATGCATTGTTGAAAAGCATTGGCTCACAATGGCTTGTGGTGATAATAATGCCGAGGCGGTCTGCCACAACCTTGCTCTCAGGATATGTATAGAAAGCGCTCGTGCAGTCGTGCATTGCAGGAGCAAGCATATTGGCTCCTAAACGAAGCAAGAGCTCACACACCAGCTCGTAGGTCTTAGGGCCGATGTCGCCAAGAGATTTCTCGTAGTTCTTTGCTGCCCATGGCTGCATTCCCCAATCCTCATCATTGATAAACACACCACGATATTTCACTGATGGCGAAGGCTTTACATAGCGCATAGCATTTATCTTCAGCGCATTTTGCTTTTTTACTGGCACATCTGCCCACCAAGCCCACGCAGAAACACCTATGCGACGGCTAATCTCATAAATGCCGTAGATTGTTCCACGGCGGTCACTACCTGCCACAACAAGATTCTTGCCACACAAAGTCATCACGAAACTCTCCCATTTCCCCTCTACATCATGAACATTCAGTTCGCCTGCAGAAACAAGAGAATCTATGATTGCGCTATGTCCAATAGTGCCTACAAGAATTGCAGCTTCATTGCCTTCCGCAAGGTTGCCGTCATAAGCAGAACAAATATCGTTGGTTAGATTGGAAGCCGCTATCTTCACACCCTCATAGTCATTGTCTGCAAATTGAACACGCGCAGCCGTGCCTTTGGAAGCAATCGTGAATTGCTGAGAAAAGGCGTGTATAGAAGCAACTAAAAATAATAATGACAAAATTGTCTTTTTCATAATCGTAATTCACGAATTATCATTCTTCCACAAAGCGGAACCAGTCTACATCAACATACCCACCTGTCTTCTTTGTGGCGTAGTTGAAAATAGCAAACTTACTGCCCATGAAGTGACGAGTATAATCAAAGCGCATAGGAATCTCATGGCCTATGCTTTTCCAGTTGTTGCCATCAAGACTATAGCTGAAACTAGCCATGTCACGGTTTGCATTGAAGTCACCATGCAGCTTGAGATAAACTGTCTTTGCCTTAAGTGGCACTTCTTCAATCACCTCTACATCAACGCGTTCGATATTGCGAGGACGAGCAAACACAGACTTCTCTTCAGTGAGTTGGAGCACTGTCTTGCCACCTTTCTTCACGATGCGAAGCACGCCGCTATCGCCATTGTATGCTGCAAGTCCGCAGATGTCGCCATCCTGCATCTTGCTTATGTCCATGCAAACAGAACCTGTGCAAAGTGGCCCTGACATGCGCTGAGTAAGAGTGTTAGGAGCAACATTAAGGTTGTCAACCACGCGAGCAGTCTTCAATCGCATAAATCCAGGACGCTCTGTGAGACTCCATGCCTCATCGATAGGGTTATGATTCCACTGCCAGTAGAGTTTCAAGCCTGTGCGAGCATGATAAGTTGGCTTCATCATCTTGTTAAGAAGCTCTGTTGGAAAATCAAACTCATCACTTCCGATAAATCCTTTTACGGAAGGATGCTTCTTGCTGAGGTCGTTAGGAATCTTATAACGGCGACGGTCAAGACGAGGATTGTCTGAAGGATTATCTTCTTTGATATCTGCTATTTCATTGTTTATTTCTCCTGTGTATTCACCACACATTGGCCAATCTTCAACCCAAGTCACAGGCATTGCGCATGGCACACGGCCGATGCCGCCTCGATCCTGGAAGATGAGAGCCCACCAGTTCTTGTCACTCTGATCATCACCCACTAAGCAGCCCTGACCTACGCCTCCGTATGTCTCGAATGGCGTCTCAAGAATAATCTTTTTCTCATATGGGCCAGCTATGTTGCGTGAGCGATAGCATACTTCACGACGAACACGACCTTTAGCTCCCCACTTCATTGAAATCATACAGATGTAATAGTAGCCATTGTGCTTTATCACGCTGCTACCCTCGAGCAATGCTCCACGCTCCTGAGGATCATCAGCACCATTCACAACCTTCACATTCAAGCCACCTTCTTTTGGATTGAAATTATCGTCAAGCTCAACTACTGTACATGAGGCGCTACCTGTGAAGAGGTACTTTTTACCATCTTCATCGAAGAAAAGCGAAGCATCGTGCATGTGTGGAGGACGAGCTACGAGTGTCCAAGGGCCTTCTGCGCTGTCAGCACTGAAAATAAAACCCTTTCCAGGAGCGCCATTAGCAGTGAACCATACCCAGAACTTGCCCATGTGGTAGCGAATGCTGCTTGCCCACTGTCCCTGTCCGTAAACAGTCTGACCACCTATAAGATTGTAGCGGTCGCCATCGTCAATTCGGTCGAACACATAGCTTGCAATCTCCCAATTGACCATGTCTTTTGACTTCATGATAGGGCCACCTGGCATGAGATGCATTGTTGTGCTGATCATGTAATAAGTATCAGCCACTTTACACACGCTGACATCCGGCGCGTCAGCATTGATAACAGGATTACGGTATGTCTGCTGCGCATTTGCACAAACGGCAAACACTAAAGACATAATGCTAATGAGAATAGTTTTTTTCATAATTGCGGTTTGTAAAGATATTTTTTGCAAAGATAAAACAAATTTATGACAATGACTTTGAACTATATTATATAATTTGTTTTCAGAGTAACTTAATCTAAGTTGAAGAAACAAAAATTATTAATTTTGTAACATTTGCGTCTTCTCAATCCAAAAGAAACATAAAAAACAGCAGAATATTTGCTTTTCAAACACAAATAGCATTAACTTTGCAAATATTCACAACCTATACATATTATATTATAAAGAATGACTGCCCATTCTATTTTCAAAGAATACATCTGGCTCGCCAACACCATTCGTCGAGCAGAAAAGATTACTTTTGCAGAATTAAGTTCAAGATGGAGCCGCACAACTATGAGCGGAGGACAAAAGATGTCGCGCACCACCTTCAACCGCCATAAAGATGCTATTGAAGATTTGTTTGGCATCAACATAGACTGTGACATCAAAAATGGTTACAAATACTACATCAGCAACAAATCCGTCATGCATGACAACTCTCTGCAAAACTGGATGCTAAACACTATGGCGATGCATAACATCATCGCCGAAAGCATGTCGCTGCAGAATCGAATAGCGCTGGAAAGTTCTTCTTCGGCAGATGAAGAATTGCTTGCCCAGATGACAGAAGCGATGAAAAGACAAGTATGCGTGAAGGTAACATACAAGAGATACGGTACCAACGAATCCAAGATTCACATCTTCGAACCATACTGCATCCGCTTTTTCATGTTGCGATGGTATGTGCTTGGTCACTTCCACAGAGAAGCAACAGAAGAGAAAACTGAATCTGACTTTTTTGCCACTTTCTCATTCGACAGAATAGAGAATATCGAACTCACAGACAATGAGTTCCGCATAGACCCAAGCTTCTCCATAGAAGAGTATTTCAAGGACTATTTCGGCATGCTTACCGACAACAGCATTTCACTCGAAAGAGTCATTATTCAAGTCTATGGCAACGAAAGATACTATCTTCGCGATTTGCCTCTCCACCATTCACAACGCCTTATCAAGCAAGCCGAAAATTATGACGAAATACATCTGCGACTTCGCCCTACCCCAGATTTCTGCAGGCAACTCATGATGTATGGCGGCAACATCAGAGTCACAGCTCCCGCATGGCTAGCACAAAAAATAAAAGATATGCACAAAGAAGCAATCAAAATGTATGATTAACCATACAT
>JAGHVC010000067.1 GCA_018064505.1 Candidatus Minthosoma caballi
ATCCTTGTTCTAATGGAATATACTCTCGGAGTGTATTATTAATTTTCATATTTATTAATATTTTTTTTGTCTTAATCCTTGTTCTAATGGAATATACTCTCGGAGAGGTAAAATTGCAACATGTTGATATTTATAGTGTTATATAGATTTCTTTACAACTTTTAACAAAATTGCGAAGAAAAAAGTTACATTTTACATTGCAAATGTAGTGCAAAAATTTGGAATGGGCAAAGGAAAAAGCGATAAAAACCAAAAGAACAATGTGGATTTTGCTCTTTTGATTCTGTATAGGTTGATATCCACGCCAATAGTGCCATGGAAAAGAAAAATCCCCTACCTGTTGCCCTCGTCCAAGAGAAGAAGAGGGTGAGGTAGGGGACTATAATGGTTATTGATTAGTCGAGCTTATCAGCTTCGATATTAGCATTAACTTCCTCCTGAGAAACAGCGTGGTTTTGGAGGTCGCCAGCGATGTAGCGATCGTAAGCCTGCATGTCGATGAGACCGTGACCAGAGAGGTTGAAGAGGATGACCTTCTCCTCGCCTGTCTCGATGCACTTCTTAGCCTCGTTGATAGCAGCAGCGATAGCGTGGCTTGACTCTGGAGCAGGGATGATGCCCTCAGTCTTAGCGAAGAGTGTGCCTGCCTCGAATGTCTCAAGCTGGTCAACATCAACAGCTTCGATCATGCCGTCCTTGATGAGCTGCGACACAATCATGCCTGCACCGTGGAAACGGAGACCACCTGCGTGGATGTTTGCTGGCTTGAAGCGGTGACCAAGTGTGTACATTGGGAGGAGTGGAGTGTAGCCCGACTCGTCGGCGAAGTCATACTTGAACACGCCCTTTGTCAACTTAGGACAAGATGCAGGCTCAGCTGCGATGAAGCGAGTTGTCTTGCCGTCCTTGATGTTGTGGCGCATGAATGGGAATGCGATGCCGCCGAAGTTTGAACCGCCACCGAAGCAGCCGATTACGATGTCTGGGTACTCACCTGCCATAGCCATCTGTTTCTCTGCCTCAAGGCCGATAACAGACTGATGAATAGCTACATGGTTGAGCACAGAGCCGAGAGTGTATTTGCAGCTTGGAGTCTGAGTAGCGAGCTCTACAGCCTCTGAGATTGCTGTGCCGAGCGAGCCTGTGTGTGAAGGATCCTTAGTGAGGATGTCCTTGCCTGCGCGAGTTGACATTGATGGCGAAGGAGTGACCTGAGCGCCGAATGTCTGCATGATGCTGCGACGGTAAGGCTTCTGCTCGTAGCTGATCTTAACCTGATATACAGCGCAGTTGAGGTCGAACACGCTTGCTGCGTATGAGAGAGCTGCTCCCCACTGGCCAGCTCCAGTTTCAGTTGTGATATTCTCGATGCCTTCCTTCTTGCAGTAGTAAGCCTGTGGAAGTGCAGAGTTGAGCTTGTGGCTTCCTACAGGGCTCACGCTCTCGTTCTTGAAGTAGATGTGAGCTGGAGTGCCGAGTGCCTTCTCAAGACCGTAAGCACGCACGAGCGGAGTGCAGCGATAGTATGCATACTGCTCGCGTACTGCCTCAGGAATCTCAATCCAAGCATCCTTGTCATTCAGCTCCTGACGAGAGCACTCCTCGCAGAAGATAGGGTAGAGGTCTTCAGCCTTGAGTGGCTGCTTTGTTCCTGGGTGAATGAGCGGCATTGGCTTGTTAGGCATTTCTGCATGAATATTGTACCAATGTGTTGGGATCTCGCTCTCTGGCAAGATAAATCTTTTCTGTTTCATTTTCTTGGTAAGTATTTTAACTGTTAGTAATTTTAATGCATTGTTGGTTTTTCAAAAAAACAATATGTGCTATAGTGCACAATTACTTTGCAAAGTAAATGCTTTTTCCCATATAATGCAAGCATTTTGCTAAAAATATTCATACCTTTGCATCAAAATGCACGATAATGAAGAAAAACAAAAAGAAAAGTATTTCCTTATTCTCATCACTCAGCCACTCTCGCAATGAGAAGCGCGGAGGCGTGAAAGTCTCTGCATTCCCCATACTTGTAGCCATTCTCGTTGTTGCAATCTGGGGAGAAACCTTTGTGTCGTCGAAGGTGCTGCTTGGAGCAGGATTGATGCCTGCAGACATCTTCTTTTTCCGCTTCGTGATGGCTTATTTAGGCATGTGTCTGTTCTCTCACAAGCGAATGTGGGCAAAAAACTGGCGTCACGAGCTCATGCTCATGGCTCTTGGAGTGCTTGGAGGCTCATTGTACTTCCTCAGCGAGAACATGGCTCTCATGTATTCCACCGCATCCAATGTGGCAATCCTCGTAGGCTCCACGCCTCTCATGACAGCTCTTCTCCTGTCCATATTCTATAAGGAAGAGCGAATGCACGGCAAGCAAATCATAGGCTCCGTGATAGCCTTTGTGGGCATGGCTCTTGTAGTTCTCAATGGCCAGCTCGTTCTGCATCTCAATCCTCGCGGAGACATGCTTGCCCTTGGAGCCGCGCTGACCTGGGGCTTCTATTCTTTGATAATCAAGAGGCTATCTCCCAAATACGAAGCAAGCTTCATCACTCGTAAGGTCTTTGCCTACGGCATCATCAGCATTGTCTTCTATTTCATCTTTGTGCAGCCCCTGCAAACGGATTTCACCGTTCTTGCCGAGCCAAAGGTGTGGATCAATCTTGTGTATCTTGGCTTCGTAGCCTCCATGCTCTGCTATTTCTCATGGAACTGGGTGCTATCAAAGCTTGGCACCGTTCAAGCCACCAACATCATCTATCTCCAGTCGTTCTTCACCATGATTGTATCCCACATCGTGCTTGGAGAGCGCATCACCATCATGGCTATCGGGGGCTCTATAGTGCTGATACTAGGGATGCTGCTGGCGGTGAGGAAATAGAAGAAAAAAGACTCTCCCCCAACCCCTCCCTGCGAGGGAGGGGAGTAAGATGTAGAGGGTGAGAAAGCGCAAAAAGCAAAAATCCCCCGTCGATAAATCGCAAAAAAAACAACACGCACAGAAAATGCCCAAGCGCCCTTTTTTTAAAAAACCGTCGATGAATCGCAAAAAAAACCAACACAGCAAAGACCCAACCAATAAACCGCAAAAACCAACCAACTATGGATTATCTACATAACATGACCGAAGATGTCTTCTCTTCCTACGCCCAAGAAGATACTTCCACAAACAGAGTGCGCAACCACGAAATGAACCTAGCATGGCGACTCATTTCAAGCACCAGCATGTCAGTCTTCCTCACAGGCAAGGCGGGCACGGGCAAGACGACATTCCTGCGCAAGCTGAAGGAGCTATCGCCCAAGCGAATGGTGGTGCTGGCTCCTACGGGTGTGGCGGCAATCAATGCTCAGGGACAGACTATTCATTCCTTCTTTCAGTTGCCGTTTGGGCCTATGCTGCCTGAGGGCGTGGCGCAGAATGGGGAGAGGCGCTCGTACTACAAGATGGGCAAGGAGAAGAAGAACCTCATACGCACGCTCGACCTGCTTGTTATTGACGAAATCTCGATGGTGAGATGCGACCTATTGGATGCTATCGATGCTGAACTGCGAAAATACAGAGACAGAAACAAGCCATTCGGAGGCGTGCAATTGCTCATGATAGGAGACCTTCAGCAGCTCGCTCCTGTGGCTAAGGAAAGCGAGTGGGCATTGCTGGCCCCTTACTACAATACGCAGTATTTCTTTGGCAGCAGGGCATTGCAGCAGATCTCGTATGTCACGGTAGAGCTGAAGCACATCTATCGTCAGCAAGACGAAGAGTTCATTAATCTCTTGGCGAAGATTAGGAATAATAAAGTGGACAGCGACACGCTGACTGCACTCAATAAACGCTATGTGCCGGGCTTTGCCCCTCCTGCTGATGAAGACTGGATTCGTCTCACCACTCACAATCGCATGGCTGACGAATACAACGCTTCCATGCTTCAAGCCCTGCATGGCGAGGACTTGCATTTCCGTGCCGAGGTGAAGGGCACATTCCCCGAGACGAGCTATCCTGCCGAGGAGGATTTGGTGCTGAGAATAGGCGCCCAGGTGATGTTCCTGAAGAACGATCCTTCGCCTGAGCATGCCTACTACAATGGCAAGATAGGCGTGGTGAGGAATGTGACCGAAGAAGGCATCACGGTGTGGAGCAAGGAGGAGAGGAAGAGCATTCTGTGTCCGCTGATGGAGTGGGAAAACACGAAATATGTGATAGACGAAGCCACAAAAGACATAAAGGAAGTGGTTGAAGGCACTTTCAGGCAATATCCCCTGCGACTTGCATGGGCAATCACGGTGCATAAGAGCCAGGGACTGACCTTCGACCATGCCGTGCTGGACATCAACGACTCCTTTGCTCACGGCCAGACCTATGTGGCTCTGAGCCGCTGCCGCACGCTTGAGGGAATAGTGCTTGCACGCCCAGTAGAGTCGCGCTCTGTCATCACCGACGCAAGCGTCAATGCCTACATCGACATGCAGATGGAACGCGCCAAGAGCACCGAGTCGGAGCTGCCTCGCATGATGTTTGAGTACTATCGCTCGCTGCTCGACGAGCTGTTCTCGTTCAACGCCCTCGTCACCGACCTGCGCTATCTCACTCGCGTAGTGGACGAGCATCTCTACAGCTCCTACCCCGACTATCTCAGCACGCTCAAGGAGACCCTTCCGCAAGTGGAAAAAGAGCTGACACAAGTGGCGGCAAAGTTCACCATGCAGTATCAGCAGATGATGGCACAGTCAGCAGACAGCTTCGCCACCGACGAGGCTCTGCAAGGGCGCCTGCATGCCGCCTCCGAATATTTCTACAACAAGATTCACGCCTTGCTCGACCCTATCATTGCGCAGTGCAACCTCAAGATAGGCAACAAGCAAGTGAGCAAGCAATACGGCAATGCGCTCGACAGCTTCACCCTCTCCTACAAGCTCAAGGTAGGTACATTCGCCTGCCTCATCAGCCAGCCATTCACCGTGAAGACCTACCTGAGGGCAAAAGCCAAGGCTGCCCTGGAAGAGATAGTGGTGAAGAAAGAAGGAGACAAGATAACAACAATGTCAAAGAGCGCGAAGGAGGAAAAGCCCAAGAAAGTGAAGATAGACACCAAGGTGGAGTCGTTCCGCATGTACAAAGAAGGCATGTCGATAAAAGAGATCGCCTCAGCTCGTTCACTCACCACAGGCACGATAGAGAGCCACATCGCGCACTATGTAGGCACGGGCGACCTAAACATCAACGATGTTGTCTCACCCGCACATCAGCTGCTCATCCGTAGCGTTCTCAAGACATTAGGCTCCTCCTGCAAGCTTTCCGACATCAAGAACGCCCTCCCAAACGACTACACATACTTTGAAATTAAGGCGGTACTAGAGACTCTCCCCCCCTGCCGTTAAATAGGAAGGGGAGTAATTACCAAAGGAGCCTATCTGCTGAGATTTGAGATTGAGATAAGTAGCGAGTTAGAAATATTAAACACAGAGTTCTCAGAGTTTTTATTTCCCATTTCGGATCAAGAGATAACTCTGAGCCCTCTGAGTCCTCTGTGTTCAGAAAACATCCAAAAAGAAAGAAGAACGCTACGCTCAAGAAGAGATGCTAAATACATCATCAAGGGGTCGACCGGTCCTTCGTTGCTTTTGCACAAGTCGAGCACTCTCTTCGAGCTTTCCGAATCGTGAATGTGTCTTGTCACTTTATAAAGATCTTCTTTACTTGTCCGTTGCCCAGTTTCACGATGTTTAAGCCTGGCTGTGGACGAGGGATGCGAGTGCCACTGATGGTGAAGTATTGTGCGGTGCCGTCGGCGAGGCTCTCGACTTCAACTGCTGGGATGGCTACTTCGAATGGGTTCATCCATATTGGGGCAGAGTAGAAGCTGAGCTGGTTGGATTTTCCGATGGTTGGGATGGTCATGAGGTAGGTGCTCATGCCTCCATCAGGATAGCGACCGATGGTTTGGCCTTTTTCCATTGCGTTATAGTTCAGCGAGTCTGTCCATTCGCCAGGGAATGCTGCAGTGAAGAGGGATGCGCTGGCTATGTATGGGCTGGCTGTGATCATCACCATGCCACTGTCTGCGTCGAGCTTGAAGTCGGCGTGCAACTGGTCGGAGATGCTCTCGTTCTTGTCTGTCCATACAATCTTGTAGCCATGTGCTGGAATGATGGTGTTGAGCTTCTCGTCGCCCACTGGAATCTGGTATTTCGTTGGCTTGTCAAGGTTGTCTGTGAGGTAAAGACCTGCTATGTCAATGTCATTGTCAGTTGTGTTGTAAAGCTCTATCCAGTCTGCTTTTTTGCCATAGTCATTGATATGCATTGCGTTCTTTGCGCACACTTCGTTGATCATGATAGGACGGTGGTTTGTGGCTATCATGTCTTCTTCTGAGATAGGCTCGAAGATGGCTCTCAGGATTGTTGGAGAGGATGTTGCAGGAAGCTCGTAAGACGGGTCTGTAGAGATGTACTCGTATTCGTCAGGTGTGAGGGATGTAAGCACGCTCTTTGTCCATCCTCGGAAACGATAGCCTGCAGGTGCCTTGACTGTGAACACTGCTGGGCAGAACACTTTTCCGACGAACTTGCCCGTAGGCACCTCGATGTCGTTGATGAGAAGAGTGGCATCACTGATGTTTGATGAAAGCCTCATGTTCTTAGCTGTCACTGACTTCAATTCCATTGGCGCATAGTTTTTCAACGCTGTCATCATTGTGTTGTTTCTGTCTGTGGTCAGCTTCGATATGATTGCGCTTGCCGATGTCGCAGGGCTGTAGAGAGCATCCTGGTCGTAAGTGTTTTTTCTGAAATCGCTGTTCATTGCGTTTCTTGCCTTGACCATCTTGTCTCTAACATCGCCTACAATTTCCTTCACGCGGCTTGGCTCGAACACGGAACCGCCCACGATGCAGAATGTGTCGATGAAGCGCTTGCGGAAGGTGTCGTTCTTCAGCATGTTGAGGAAGATTGTCACCATCTTTATTTCTTCTTTGATTTGTCTGCCGCCAAGGTAGTTGCCAAAGCCGTCCTGTCCAAGCAGCTCGTTGAAGGTGTAGTTCTTCTTGCCTGCGAAAACGGTGAACACGCTTCCATCTGGCGTCTCGAATGCCTGGTCGAGGTCGAAGAGCACGAAGTGGAATCTGCCATCCTTGCGGTCACGGAATCCCTTGATGTTGTTCTGTGGCCAGTCTTTGTTGGCAAGATAGAACTGCACAGCCATGTAGTTGACATACTCGTCTATATCCACCATCTGCGCAATCTCGTCGAACACATCAGGGTCGTCAGCCTGCTCAGACAGCTCGTACCAGCGGAGGAACGACTCATCTGTGCCTTCCTTCTGCACATAGCCTGAGTCTGGCGACATCCCGAACTGATCCATGTCGTCTGTGTCGATGCCATAGTTGGAGTATGCGAAATGCTTGTTGTTAGGCTCGCGCATATTGAGCGTGGCATGATATCCGCCATTGATGAACACATGCACTGGCTGCGACTCCTGAGCATCGATGTACAAGCCCGAGCGGAGCACAACCTGCTGAAGCGCTGCGTCCTTGATGCGGCTATTGTTGTCGTTGCCGCCTTGTCGAATCTGCAATGTCTTGTGCTTCAGGTATGGCTTTGCTGAGAAGAAAGGATACTCCATTGTGCCCTTGCCCATGTGATATTTAGCAGCCTTGAGCTTGAACGAGTGAGGCGTGTAGGCACGGCTCCATCCTCCGCACATGCTCATGTCCACCTCCTGAGAGAGAGCGTATTCGCCATCAGCGGTGATGTACTCGAAGTTGACTGGGCGATCCCATTCCATGTTGTAGTTCTTATTTGAATACTGGCCATTGCCAGGTCGTCCGTTAGGAGCCTCGCCATTCCATGCCGAAGAGTACATGATGCCGTGATCCCATCCATAGATGTCCTCGTAGTCACCATTCACAGAGATGATAGGCAAGGTGAAGCCTTGGTCTTTGATATATGTGCGCGTAACGACCTCGCTTGGGATGAATCCGTCCTTGAAAGCCCTTGCGCGAATCACGGTGTTGTATCCAGCTGTTAACTCAAAAGTGCCATGAGTCTTGTAGTCATAGTGATCCTGAGTAGGCACAGAGCTATCGTAGGTGATATACACCTCCGCATCGTTTGGAGCTGAGATGCTCACGCTGATGATATCATCTGTGAACAAACCTCCGTCGCGACTGAACACAGGTGCTTCCACTTGCTCTGCTGCGAACTTGCTGCTTTTGTTTGATGCTCCTGGCGTTGGAGTGTAGGTTATGCCCCATTCTTCCCCGCCATCCTGCAAGCGAGCGTATGATGTGCGTCCGATGGCCTCAGGATACTCCTGTTGCAAGACAATGCCATTGTCATCGGAGAGATAGATAGTGCCGCCATCATAGTCGAGCTTGAAGTTCACCTGATTGATTTCTCCCTGATTCCAGATGCCGTTATGGTCGAACCACACTGTGCTGTAGGATTTTGACGGTATGATTCCTAATTGCAAAGGCAACTGGAACTTCCTCAGGTTCTCTGCATCGTCCGACACATACAGACCTCCGAGAAGAATCTTATCGTCAGTAGGGTTGTAGAGTTCTATCCATGAGCCATAGTTGAACGAAGGATCCATGAACATGCCTCCATTGCTTGCCATCAATTCGTTCACCACGAGCTCAGCAGCTGTTGTAGAAGGCTTCTCCACCTTCACTGTGCAATTTGCGGTTATTGGATTCTCAGGGTCTAACGACTCTGCTGTGATTGTGCATTCGCCATAACCTACAGCCTTCACCACACCAGTCGAGCTCACAGTAGCAACACTCCTGTCGCTCGAACGCCACCACACAGAGTTGTAGTCCGCATTCTCAGGAGACACCTCAGCCACCATCTGATACAGCTCCGTTGGGATGAGAGCCAATTCAGTCTCGTTCAAGGCAATCGACTCAGTACGAACGATGTCGCCATAGCGGTAAAGACGGAAATTAGAATATGCATACCATGCATTTGGAGCATTCTCATAAGAATAAGCATACAGATTAACACCCTGAGCCGAATCCAGCCTAAACTCAAGAATGTTTTTATACATGCCCTTGTCGAAGCAAGCCCTTGCGCCCTCAATCGTGGAAGGGTAATACTTGTCATTGCTTGCCTTTATGCTTCCCTCGTATGCATCGTCCCTCTCCTCATCGAAAATGCAAGAAATCGGCTTATCGTATGCCCCGTCAGAAAAACGCGCCTGAAGCCACACGCAAAAGTTCTCATTGCCATTTCTGTGTTTGTTCAATGCTGTGTTCAGAATGCCAAGTTGCTGAAAACCGTTGCACTCAAAACGGTAATCCCCCTTAGGCAAAGTCACCCATTGCCCCAAGTCGAACCAGTCCGAAGTGAAAGAATACACGCAGCCATTGTTCACAACGGGAGAGCCATACCATGACCATCCATCCATTCCGTTCTCAAATTTAGGGTTGACGAGGAAGTCGTTAGTCACATCCTTCCATTCTTGTGCCAAAGTCATGGCGCATGGTGCAATAGCCATACCTACAGCTATTGCGAGCGATTTTATAAATCTGTCCATATATCTGTTCTTTTTTTTGCAAAGTAACAACTTTTTTTCTTCCCCTCCAAATGTAAGTTGTTTTTTCTTTTTGAGCTAAGTTATGTTAAGCTTTTCTGACTCGTCGTTCGATGTTTCCCCCCCATACTTTTGGGAACTTTCCTTTTCCTCTGTCTTCAACTTAATCTTTGCGTTTACACAAACGCTTTCTTTGCCCATTTCATGCTGCGCCAGCGCCAGATGAAGATGGCTCCGCGGATGTTCTCATCGAGGGCGAAGGCTATCCACATGCCCACGAGACCCCATTGCCATTCGAGGCCGAAGAGGTAGCCGAAGACTACGCCTACGCCCCACTGGATGACTACGCCAAGGTAGAATGGGAAATATACATCGCCTGTGGCGCGAAGCACGGTGGTGGCGTAGATGTTGATGGTGCGTCCCACCTCGAGCATGATGTCGCAGAAAAGTATTGTGCATCCCAGGGCAATGACATTTGCATTGTCTGTGAGAAGCGGGAATATCTTGTCGCCGAAAAGGGCAATGCTGACGGAGAGGACGAAGCCTACAAGCACTGACCATTTCATTACGAACTTGCCAAGGATGTAGGCTGCTTTTGGCTTGTGCTCACCCACAAGATGTCCAATGCTGATGGCGCCTCCTTGGGCCATGCAGATGCCGAAGAGATAGACAAACATGACGATGTTCACTACATAGGTGCGAGTGGTGAGGGCGTCGTTGCCAATCTGATTGATGAAGTATGTGAGCACAACTTGCTGCATCTCGTACGACATGTTTTCTCCTGCTGATGGCATGCCTATCTTTAGGAGCTTGCGCACTTCTTCCCAAGGGAATGGGGTGAACATCTGCAATGGGAAGGAGCGTATGTGCTTGGTGAACAGGATGATGAAGAGAAGCACCATTGCTGTGCCTCGCGAGAAGGCTGTGGCTATGGCGGCTCCTTCTACACCTAAGGCTGGAAGTCCGAAGTGACCGAAAATCAAGCCGTAGTTGCCTCCGATGTTGACGATGTTCACTACGATGACCACGAGCATAGGGTAGATGGCTTTGTGGTCGGCTCTGAGTGATGCTGAGATTGTGAGGTGCAGTGCCTGGAAGAATGCGAACATGCCCACAATCTGCATGTATGGCAATCCGTATTGCATCAGCTCGGGGCGCAATCCCATGAGGGTGAGCAGCCATTCTGCTCCGAAATAGAGCATAGCGCTGACGGCAATGCCGAACAGGAGGTTGAGTATCAGTGCCACGCCTGTGACTTGCACCATCTTGCGGCGCATTCCTGCTCCGATGTATTGCGAACAGAGCACGGAGGTGCCCATGTTGATGATCTGGAAAATGAGGAAGGAGAACATCACCAGCTGATTGACTACGCCTACTGCTGCTACGGCGTGGTCATTGTATTGGCTCAGCATGAATGTGTCGACTGCGCCCATTGTCATCACCAGCAATGTCTCAATGAAAATTGGTCCTGCCAATTTCCGTAAATCCTTTTTCAAACTAATCTTTTCGCCTTCTTCCATTGTTAGTTTTTGTGATTTTGAGTACAAAGTTACGGAAAAGAATCCTCATGTTGTCGGTATTAGGAACAAAAAATGTATCTTTGTCAATCAAAAGCTTGGAACGATGACGAAAACGGAACGAATAAGGAAGATGGTGCTTGCTGATAGGTCTATCACAGACTTTCAGAGAAAAGTGTACCTCGAGTTGCTTAATGTGCCTCGAGGTACGACTATCACTTATGCAGAACTTGCGCATCGCATTGGGTGCGGAAGTGCTCAGGCTGTAGGACAGGCATTGAAGCGCAATCCGTTTGCTCCAGATGTTCCATGCCATCGCGTTGTTGCTGCTAATGGCATTGGCGGCTTTCATGGTCAGCGCTCTGGGGAGATGATCGAGAAGAAAATGCGTTTGCTTGAAGAAGAAGGTGTTTCTCCGCTTTCTGATATTCCCGATTTTCAGCCTTAGGGCTTTTTTTCTTCATTTTTCATTTCACATAGAATATCGGCTCGTCTGTGCCTGGGTCTTCGGGGTAGAAATGCACGGCAGAGTCATTCATCTTGATATGATGAGTCTTGATGAGCTGATATATTTCTGCTCCTGCCCAGATGGCTGGGCCATATCCATGAGCTGCATAGTTGTTCACTGGCCGATAGGCATAGAAGGCAGGGTCGAAAGCGAGGCCTGTGCCTACGCATGTCCCTTCTACTTGTCCCTGTGGATTGATGTGGGCATTCACATAGTTCCAAGCCAGAATGGCCTGTGCGCCGTAAGTTTCGGCATCGAGCCATCCTTTGTTGATGGCATGAGCAATGCAGTAGCAATAGATGGCTGTGCACGAAGTCTCAAGATAGGTGTCTGTGCGGTCGAGAAGCTGATGCCATGCTCCGTCGTGATGCTGAAGTGGCAGCAAGCCATCGAGGTGCATCTTGAAGCTTTTCATCACATTCTCATCTTCTTGCACATCAAGCAATTCGCAGGCTGTGAGCAGTGCCCATCCGTTGGCTCTTCCCCAGAAGAATGAAGGGTGATGCTCTCCTGGAACCCATCCGTGGCGATAGAGATTCTTGTCTGCTACCCACATTTTCTCACGGAACATGTTGAATTGCTTGAGGGCTTCGGTGGTGTTGCCATTGAAGGCTAAGGCTGGAATTCCCATAAACATATCGTCGAGCCACACCGTGTTCTTCACTGGGCGCAATCGGGCAAACTGGCCGTCAGTGTATCTGTGCTCTTTTTTTGCAATAAAATTATAGTAGCGCTCTATCTGCTCGTTCCACAGCTTTGCCTCTTTCTTTGGCATGAGGTTGTTCTTCTTAGCTTTCAGCATGGCAGAGCAGATGGCTCCGCAGTCGTCGAGTGCATCTGGCGCAACGACTTGCTCCATCAGCACATCTATCTTCTCGCCCTTGTCTCTCCATTTCTTGAATTTAGGTGCTTGCTGACAAAGGAAAGATATGCGGTCGATTGCATATTGTGTATATGACTTGTCTCCAGTCACTTCGCCTGCACGAAGCATAGCGGAGTATGTCACTCCCCATTCGTAGGAAGTGAGGCGGAAAGTGCCTCGTTTCAATTGCTTTCCCGTTTCATCCAGTTCCGTGAAAGTAGTTTCCTCAAGGTAATTCTTGATACGGTCAATAGATGCTTTCACATCGTTAGCTTTAGGCACTCCGTAAGGAATGCTGTATGCTGGCTTCATTAGGTGGAGTGGGGCAGTCGCATCGTTTTGTACTTCTTGGGCATTAGCGAAAACACATGCTAATGAAAGGATAGGAATGAGTATTTTCTTCATGTTTATTGTCTTTTATAAGTTATGACTTGTCCTCGCATGGCATTCCTCCCCCCAAAGGGGAAGGGTAGGAGGGGGCTACCTTATTGTTTCTTTCAAGAAAATTGCGTCGAGTGTCCATGTGGCGCAATCGTTTGTCCATATCTGACGCTTGTTTCGGAGAGGGATGTGGTTGAGCAGATCGTCCCATGCCTCCTGCTTTTTGCTTTCATCGCCAAGTCGCCAACCTGCATAGGCAGAAAGGCGAGGGATGAGGAACTTGTTCTTGCTGATGTCGAGAGCTTTCTGCTTGTAGTCCTTGGCATGATTGAGCCATTGCTGATAGAAGAGAGGACGAGAGAAAGATGTCTCCATCTCGTTCATCAGTTCAAAGCCTCCCATGATAGCCATCAGATGATTTGTGTTCTGAACCGTGGAGTCGCACTCGTTGGTGATGACTCCTGTGGCAGGATCATAGCCAAGAGCCTTGGGGCCTTCGAAGAAGCCGTGTGGGAATCCTTCTATAGACTTCATACCGTTCAGTATAAGCTCCTCATAGTCTCGTGTGGCAAGTGTTTCACCCGTATAGCAAACCATCGCGTTAGCCACTCCCTCCCTCACAGGTGTAAAGCGACTGATTGTCGCTTTGAAGGCAGGGATGGGTCCCCTACGCTCGTATTCTGTGAACCAGTTGCTTGCGTATCCAAACCAATCAGGACCGAGGCGCAGTCGAGCAGGTGCTGTGCAAGGATACATGGAGCGAGGCTCAGCGAGTCGCATAGGGTCGAGAGTGTATAATAATGTATCACTGTCCACTACCTCGTGCATGATGTCGCCAGTGCGCTCATCGCCTCCCGAAAGGTAGTAATAGAAGCGGTTCCACCACGCTTCGCTCACACGAGCCTCTTTTGCTCCGCAACCCCAGTGGGTAACATTGTGACGCGAGCCAAGACCTGCGTGAGGACCGAAGTGGTATGTGTCCACCTCCGAGCAGTGGCGCGTCATCGCTTCTGCCATCTTCCACACATCGGCATCGCCCGTGCGGAGGAACTGATACCACAACATGGCAGGTGTGCCCAGTTCGGTGTTGTCCCAGGCGAAGCCGCCCACATCGTATCGCCACTCATCTCGCCAGCCATCGTAAGCGTGCATCACATCGCCGTAGTTGAAGAATCCGTACCAACCGTTGCGTTCAATCTCCTTTTTATAGAAGTCCATAATGCCACTCAACGTGTTCTCAATGAGGCTGTCGCGCTCATTCTCAACCGTAGGAAGGCTCCA
>JAGHVC010000107.1 GCA_018064505.1 Candidatus Minthosoma caballi
ATATAATAGTATAGGAATGATAGCAGAGGCTACCTCTCTCTTGTACCGTAATTTATGTGGCGGTGTTGGAAGGAGTCTGCTTTAGACTTGCTTGCAGCGGATAGCTCTCCGTTGATGTATTGCTCCATCATGAGGGAGCCGATTGGCACACCGAAGTGGGCTCCGAAACCGCCATTCTCTACATATACAGCAATGGCAATCTTTGGATCGTTCTTTGGTGCGAAGCCCATAAATGCTGAGTGGTCGTGGCCACGGTTCTGCGCGGTGCCTGTTTTTCCGCATACCTCATACATGGATGTGTTAGCAGACTTACATGTTCCTCCGATAACAGCCTTACGCATTCCCTCAACCACAAGCTCGTAGTATTTAGGATCTACTTTTGTCTTATGCTTTTCGAGAAGGCTATCGGCAAGTGCTCCTCCTTTCACATCTTTCACGACATGAGGGGTGATGTAGTAGCCTCTGTTGGCAATAGTAGCTCCGAGGTTGGCTATCTGAAGAGGTGTGAGAGTGACCTCACCCTGGCCGATGGCAATGGATATGATGGAGAGCCCTGACCATGATTTGAGGTGGTCGTCGTAGTAGGTGGCATTAGGAATCATGCCTCGTGCTTCTCCTGGAAGATCCACTCCGAGCTTGTAGCCGAATCCCATGCTGACCATGTAGTCTTTCCAAGTATCCATAGCTTCATTAACAGTCTTATACTTGCTGCGATTGCCGAGCATGTGGTAGAGTCCCCAGCAGAAGTAGCCGTTGCATGATGTGGCAATGGCAGGGATAAGAGGAAGTGGGGCTCCGTGGCCGTGGCAGCCAACTTTCATCTTTCCGAAACGGAAGCCGCGACTGCAAGGGTATGCTGTGGAATTGGTGATTATTCCTTCCTGAAGGAATGTGAGTCCTTGTGATGTCTTGAATGTGGAGCCAGGAGGGTAGGTTCCTGAGACAGCTCGGTTGAGCATCGGCTTCATAGGATCTCTCTGCATCTCCATCATTTGCTTGCCACGCTGCTTTCCTTCCATGCGGTGTGGGTCATAGCTTGGTGCTGAGACTAAGCAGAGTATCTCTCCGGTGCTTGGCTCTATGGCAACAATACTACCCATCTTACCTTCCATCAGTCTCTCTCCGAGTTGCTGGAGCTTCATGTCAATGCTGAGGGTGAGGTTCTTGCCTGGAACGGGCTTTCGGTCGTATGCTCCATGCTTGTAGTGACCTTGTATTCGACCACGAGCATCTCTAAGCAATACCTCCACGCCTTTCTCTCCTCTCAGCACTTCTTCGTAGCTTCTCTCCACTCCTTGCTTACCGATGTAATCACCTGGCTCGTAGTAGTCGTCTCTCTCAATATCTTTTGGCGACACCTCGGCAACATCTCCAAGAACATGGGCTCCGAAGTCGGTGGCGTAGCGCCTGATGGAGCGCTCGCGCACATAGAACCCTCTGAATCTGAAGAGTTTTTCTTGGAAGATGGAGAAATCCTGAGCAGGAATTTGTCCTAAGAAAAGCTGCTGAGTGTAAGTGGAGTAGCCAGGGTTCTTGTTGCGGTCTTTGATAGTGGCCATGCGAGAGTCGAATTCTGTGCGGCTGATGCCAAGAGTCTTGCAGAACTCAAGTGTGTCAAGCTCTTCTACTTCTCTCATTACCACCATGATATCGTATGCAGGCTGATTGTAAACGAGGAGTTCGCCGTTGCGATCATAGATTACGCCGCGGGAAGGGAATATTACATTGTTGAGGAATGCATTGTTGTTGGCTTTACCTGTGTAGTCGCTATCCACAAGCTGCAGGAATGCCAAACGAGCAATGTAGCATAGCACAATGACAAGTGCAATGCCACCAAGAACGAATTTCCTGTTTTCGTAGATATGTTCCTTCATTGTTTGACCTCCTTTGTTGCACTATGCAGAGAAGCGTTACTGCACCTTGCGTGTTCTGACTAATAACTCAACAAAGAAGGTAATCAAGCAAGAGAGCAGAGTTCCGCCAACAATAGCATAGAGCGTCATTTGCCAGTCTGAAAGTGTAAATGCGTCTAGGAGGTAGAACACGGCGTGAAGGACGAACATAAGTATGAGTGTGTAGCTTAAGTAGCTCCAGAAACCAAGCGAATTGAATGTGGGAACGAAGTCCTCTGCAGCATCTCGTGGGGCAAACATGTTCAGCAATGGTTGCTGAATCATTGCTACAAAAGTGCATGCTGCCGATGCCATTCCTGCAGTGTTGTTGAAGATGTCAAATATTAATCCAATGGTGAATCCCCATAGCAGCGTGACTACACGAGATGTGCCTCTGTGGAAACACACCATCATATAGCCAAGGAGCAGCGGAGTGATGTAGCCAAGCAGGTGCACTTGGTTGAGCACCAACACCTGGCATGCCACCAGCGCCAACATCCTTATTAAGCGTATGAAGAAAACCGAATTCATCTCTTTAACCTTTAGTAATGCTACGGATTCTTGTAAGTTGCTATTTATGTGTTACTTATCAACGAGAAGTGACTACCATCCGAAATCTAAATGTCTTCACTCTTCATGAGAGAATCTGCCACTTGCTCAAGCTCTCTTCTTTCTGGTTTTGTGTAGTTTGTGATGACTGATACCTCTCGCATTGTGGCAAAGTCAGCAAACATCTTCACGGTGAGCAAGTAGGACATGCCATCGGGTGAGTCGCCAATGTCGGCAACCAATCCGATAGGTAGCCCAGGAGGGAAAATGTCGGAGTATCCATTGGTCTCAACAATCTCTCGTTTCTTCACATCTGCATGGCGAGGAATGCCAGTTGCATAGGTGCAAAGAGAAGATCCTCGGTGCCAGTTTAATGTGCCGAAATAATCAGACCCTCTGAGGCGACAGCTCACTTTGGAGTTGACATTGATGAGAGGAAGTACAATGCTGTAATGCTTAGATGTAAGATAGACCACGCCAACAACTCCTCGTGAGCAAACTACACCCATTTCTGGACGGATGCCATCTGCTTCACCTTTATTGATTGTGATGAGATTGTTTGTCTTGTGAGTTGTGGCATTGACGATTTGTGCATTGACAAAATCATACTTAGTAGGCAATCCGTGTGGGTGGATTGTGTCGAGCCCCGCCTCTGCCATCTGCTCTTTCATCTGAGCTATCTCGCGGTAGAGTCGCTGATTGTCAGCCTCAAGCCTTTGATTGGCAGTTTGGAGGTATAGGTATGATGTAACACTGCTAATGATGCTGTAGGCTGTGCCCGCCACATCATTAGCAGTAGTAAAATACACACTCTTTTGGTATCCGTTATAGCTGAAAAGTGAGAATAGGCTCACTGCTTCAAGCAACAGAAACAAAAACCAGTGCTTGCCATTTATGAGCAAATCTATCAGAGCGCGCATGTCTCTCTATATTATCTCATCAAGAACTGGAAGTTGTGAACATTCTTCAGTGCGATGCCAGTACCCTTAGCAACAGAGTGCAATGGATCGTCATCGATATGGAACTGAATCTTAATCTTCTCAGTGAGGCGCTTGTCAAGGCCGCGGAGCAATGCACCGCCACCAGTGAGCCAGATACCGTTCTTGACGATGTCGGCATAGAGTTCTGGTGGAGTCTTTTCCAAAGCCTGAAGCACTGCAGTCTCAATCTTTGCGACAGTCTTGTCGATGCAGTGAGCGATTTCCTGATAGCAAACAGCAACTTCCATTGGGAGAGCAGTGATGCGGTTTGGACCATGAACGATGAAGTCCTCTGGAGCCTGGTCGCCGAGGTCTGTAAGAGCAGAACCAACATTAATCTTGATGCGCTCAGCCATGCGCTCACTGACTTTGACATTATGCTGACGGCTCATGTATTCCTGAATATCAGCAGTAAGCTCGTCTCCAGCAACACGAATAGAGTTGTTGCTGACAATGCCACCAAGAGAAATAACGGCAATCTCAGTAGAACCACCACCTATGTCAACAATCATGTTGCCTTCTGGAGCCTCGACATCAAGTCCGCAACCGATAGCTGCAGCCATTGGCTCGAAAATGAGGTAAACATCGCGACCGCCAGAGTGCTCTGCACTGTCACGAACTGCACGAAGCTCAACTTCTGTAGAGCCAGAAGGAACGCCGATTACCATGCGGAGTGATGGCGTGAAGAGGTGATGACCAGTCTTCACCATCTTGATGAGTCCACGCATCATTTGCTCGCAAGCAAAGAAGTCGGCAATCACACCGTCGCGCAAAGGGCGGCAAGTGCGAATGTTGTCGTTTGTTTTCTCATGCATCATCTTGGCTTTGCTGCCCACCGCAATCATTTTGTTGCTCTTGCGGTCAAGTGCAACAACCGATGGCTCGTCCACCATAATCTTGCCATTGCAAGTGATGATAGTGTTAGCGGTGCCAAGGTCCATCGCTATATCTTGTGTAAGCGAGAAAAATCCCATATTACAAAACGAAAAGTTAAAAGTTGATAGTGAATAACCTGAATTATTTCGCTATTACTTTTATGTTATTCAATTCTTATTCTTATATATTCTTACTTTGTGAAGTACTCGTGGATAGCAGTATCATAGTGAGAAGAAGTAGCGAATGCTCTCTCAGCAAACTGCTTGCGCTGTGCCTTAGTAGTCTCAGCACCTTGAGCCTTTACGATGTCGAGCAATGGCTTGTACTCAGCCTTGCTAGGAATGATTACAACATCGTTGAAGTTCTTAGCTGCAGCACGAATGAGTGAGATGCCGCCAATGTCAATCTTCTCAATGATTGTTGGCTCGTCGTTAGTGTTGGCAACAGTCTCCTCGAATGGATAGAGGTCAACGATAACGAGATCGATTTCTGGAATCTCGTACTTAGCCATTTCCTGCTGATCGCTTTCAAGTTCGCGACGACCGAGAATGCCACCGAACACCTTTGGGTGAAGTGTCTTAACACGGCCACCGAGAATAGATGGATATGTTGTGAGGTCTTCTACCTTTTCGCACTGGTAGCCTAAACCTTCGATGAATGCCTGTGTACCCCCTGTTGATAGAAATTTAACACCCTGCTTGTTGAGCTCTGCAAGAAGCTCGTCAAGTCCGTCCTTGTGATAGACCGAAACGAGAGCGGTCTTGATTTTCTTAATATCAGCCATTTTCCTAATTAATGATTGTATAGTTTATAAACTTTTCTGAATTCTCTCTTTCTGTGCTCGCCCACAAAAAACGAGCGAGATTTGCATTTTGAACTGCAAAGTTAGACATTTCTATTGACACATTTTAAAAATAATATGTTTTTTTCTTTCATTGTATGCATTTTTTTTGTCTGACAGAAAACTTTATACTAATTTTGAACTCGAAAACATCAAACGAAATAAAATGAGACAATTATTATTCATACTATTCATCCTCGTGTCGGTGTCGCTTCGTGCGCAGTTTTTCAGCTTTGGTCCCCAGATGCAGCGACAGCCACAAGAGACAGAGAAATACACTGCTCCGAAGTATAGAGGAGGAGAAAAAGGAATTGAGGCTTTTGCCTTGAAGCATTTCCGCAATCCAGCCGAGCGCAAGAACATTGAAGGAAAGATTGTGGTTGCTGTGATTGTAAGTGCTAAGGGAAAGGTTATAGATTCTGGTGTGGTTCGTTCTGTTTCTCAAGAACTGGATGAGGAAGCACTGAGAGTGGCTAAGATGCTGAAATTCAAGCCGGCAGTCAGAGGAAAGAAAAAGGTGAAAGCTCGTGTGGATATTTCTTTCCCAATTCGCCACGGACAGCTTTCATACTTTGCTTTTAGCACTATCGATGTGTGAGAAAAAATGGGCTAAAAGTCTGCGCCCGTCTCGCTTGATCGCTTACGCCCGATAAGCCATATGGAATGCCGAGCATAAACCATATTGCTTATCGGGCGTAAACTTTTCGGTGAGTCGGGCGTAAGCCATTTCTCATTTCTCTTTTGTTTTGATCTTGTTTTTCTAGTTGGGCCGAAGGGCACTTTCACACAAAATTCCGAAGAACCTTATTTTGAGAACTCATAAATCTCGAAATCATTTTCATCTGGGAAGATGATGATGATCGTGCTTGGTGTGAGTTTCACAAGCTGACCAACAGCAAGCTTGCTTTCGTCTGTGAAATAAGTTGGCTTATCACCGCCTATGTACCAGCATCCAGAGAATGCGATGTGGCGGTCGTCAACACGGCTGAGTTGTCCCCACTTGCGCTGGGAGCCACCTGTCTTGTTGAAACATAGAAGATCAGCTTCCTTGGTGAATTTGCAAGGGAAGAAGTCGTACTTGTAGATACCGTTTTCCTTGATTTGAGTTGACCTAACACGCTTGTAGCCAAGCAATTCGTTTGCAGTGATCTTCAGAGGCTCGCCATTCATGAGGGTTCGGTAAACTTCCTCGAAGTCTTGGTTGTTTCCGTAGTTTCCGTGTTCCTCCATGTAATTAAGAACAAGGCTTCTCAGATCTCCGAAAAGCATGTTTTTTTGTTCGTTAGTAAGGAATTCAAAATCCTTCACATCCTCCATGTCGTTGAGTGTGTAGTCTCTGCCTTCCCAATCAGCTTCCTCCGAGTAGTCAAATTCGTCGCCACGGAATTCTTCCTCCTCCTCATATTCATCAGAATAGTCGGGGTATTCGCCTTCTGTCTGTTCAATGTCGAGTGTGCAATTATCGTAAGTTACGATGTCACTATATGCTCCCCAATGATGTACAATCTTTGAATTGGAAATCTTGAGTGGGCTGCTGATAATGTACAAGCTGCCAATGTTGTCGTGAATGTCGCAGTTGTTCATTTCAATGCCGCGGCATGATTCGCTGATATGTATGCCTCCGCCATTTTCGTAGAACTGGCAGTTGTTGAACGCCATGTTTGACACATGATAAAGGTCGAACATTTCCTGACTGCACTCGTAAATGTCAGAATTGTTCACTTTAAGATTTTTTGAATAGCGTGCCTCGATGCCAATCACGCCACATCCGTACAAGTTGCAATCTTCAATAGCAACTTCTTCGCAATGCTCAAAGTAAAGAACATCACCCACACAGTCGCCGGCATCAGTGTGACCGAGCTTTAAGTTGCTGATATTGATGTTTCTGCAATGATTGAAGCCAAACACATTAGCATAGCGAGGAGTCACCTGAATATGTATGCCTTTCTTAGCTCCTGTGATTGTGAGGTTGTCGCAGTAGTTTACAAGCAAGCTTGGACCGTCGTATTCAGATACGGCAGATGGGCCAATCGATTCTCCTTCAATGTCAAAAGGCAGAGAACCTTCGTCCTTCATCTGGAGCATAGTTTGAGTGAGGTCAAGAATGTCATTAGTTACGACAATCTTTGTGTCAGACCTCAAAGCGTTGATGAGCTGTCTTGCTGTGGATACCTTCACTGTTTTCTGTCCTGCAAATGCAGAGACAGTCAGTAAGATTGCGAATAGGGATAGTGCAATTTTTTTCATGTTATTGTTTATATTATATATAATGTGAAACTTTCTTTAATGCCTCCAAAGAGGAAGAAGAGAGAAGAAGACTATGCAGCAGGATGACACCTATTCTTCCTCAGCGAAGCGTTCTTCTTCATCTTTGGATGCCCAAATCTCTTTCAATCATCCGAAAAGAAAGAAGAGGAAAGAAGATGTTTATTTTTTATATGGAGTAATCTGATTACTCTCCAAATCAAGCATCCACCGCTCTATCGTGTATTGTGTCAAACCGAAGTTGATAAGCATTCCAAACGGCATTTTAGTCAACCGCATGTAATTATACAATTGGAAACGATGCTCTGGCAGCAACTCTTTCACGGCCTTGAATTCGACCAAAACCTCATCACACACAATCATATCCGCACGGTAATGGTGTTTTAGCTTCTTTCCTTTGTGGAACATAGGTATATCGACCTCTGTCGGAGCATCACACCCCAGCGATTCAAGTTCAATACTCATGACATCTTGGTATACCCCTTCAAGCAATCCCCCATGGTATTGCCTCCAAACAGTCTTTACGCAATTTGTGATTGCATTATTCCATGCTCCTATTCTACTCTCATAATCCATATATTTGTATTAAAAAACTTTATGTATATATAATTTCTTCCTCAGCGAAGCGTTCTTCTTCATCTTTGGATGCCCAACTCTCTTTCAATCATCCGAAAAGGAACAAGAACATTTACTTTACCTCTACCCAAGTGTTTGCAAAGGTAATCAAAAATAACTTACTAGTAGCAAAAACCAAAACATTTGTAACAAAAGCAAGCGTTTTTACTTACGAAAAGCATAAAATTTATCTACGAATATGCTATTTTTGTTTTCCAGATGTATTCTAAACCGTAAAATTCCACATAAGCGTGACATTAAAAAAATAATAATTTTTAACATAATAACCCAATTAAATTTTGTGTTGTCAATAATTATAACTAATTTTGCACCAAATATTCAAACGAATACGGCATGGAAACCCCAAAAGTATTCCAGTTTTTACTGTCCAATACCCTGACCGCAGTCTGTGCGGACAGCGCCGTAGGCGTACCCAAACCCTAATAATGGAAGAAAAAAAAGCGATAGACATCATAGAAGAAAGAGATATTCAACATCTTGATTCTCATTGGTATATCGCTGTTGTACAGAATCGTGACGAACAAAATTGTGCAGAACGACTTCAGCGACAAGGTTACGAAAGTTATGTCGCAGTTCAGAAACGCACCACAGTTTGGAAGGACGGTCGCCGCAAAGAGCGCACCACAGTAGTCATTCCCGCCAAAGTTTTCGTTCGTGCCACGGAACAGCAGCGTTCCCAGGAAATCGTCAAGCTTCCATACATCAAACGCTTTTTCACCAACATCTCAGGCAGAACCAACGAGTTCAACCGCCATCCTGTAGCCATCATCCCTGATGCCCAGTTTCAGAGCTTCCGTCTCATGCTCGAGCGCTCAGAAACTCCAGTCACCATCGAGGAACGCCCATCATTCAAACTTGGAGATCAAGTCACCATCATTCAAGGCTCCCTCAAAGGCCTTAGTGGCACTGTAGTGAAATCACCCAATGGCAAGATGCGCCTCTACATCCAGGTGGAATCACTTGGTTATGCGAGTGTTGAGGTTGAAGCAGCTAATATTGAAAAAGTCAGTAATTAAATTTGAACAGCCATTTGACAACAATAAAGATGGAAGAAAGAAGGATAGCTCTTATCACTGGCGTAACCGGACAGGACGGTTCATACTTAAGTGAGTTTCTTTTGGGAAAAGGATACGAAGTTCATGGAATTATTCGTCGTTCATCTGTTGACTACCGTGAGCGCATCGCTCATCTCGAAGGAACTCCGAACTTTCGTCTGCACTATGCCGATATGGGCGACTCAATGTCTCTTGTTAAGTTAGTCGGCAAAGTTCAACCTACTGAGATTTATAACCTTGCTGCCCAGAGCCATGTGCAAGTCAGTTTTGATGCACCAGAGTTCACAGCAGATGTAGATGCTGTAGGTGTTCTCCGAATCCTCGAAGCGGTTCGCACTAACCATCTGGAGCATTCTTGCAAAATTTATCAGGCGTCCACTTCTGAGCTATATGGCAAGGTGGAGGAAGTTCCCCAAAACGAAAAGACCCCATTCCCCCCATATTCACCATACGCAGTTGCAAAACTCTATGGTTTCTGGATTATCAAAGAGTACCGTGAGGCATACGACATGTTCTGCTGCTCCGGCATTCTTTTCAATCATGAGTCAGAGCGTCGCGGTGAAACATTTGTCACTCGCAAGATTACTCTTGCAGCAGCTCGAATAGCCCAGGGCAAGCAAGAAACGCTATATCTTGGCAACCTTTCTTCACGCCGCGACTGGGGCTACGCAAAGGACTATGTAGAATGCATGTGGCTCATCCTCCAGCACGACAAACCAGAGGATTTCGTCATTGCCACAGGTGTCCAGCACACCGTTCGTGAGTTTGCCACCCTCGCATTCCATTATGCCGGTGTTGAGCTAAAGTGGGAAGGCGAAGGTATAAACGAAGTCGGCATATGTGAATCAGTGTCATCGTTATCGTTATCGCCATCATTGGTTGGCAAGACATTAGTCGCCGTCAGCCCCGATTTCTACCGCCCAACAGATGTCGTCAACCTCTGGGGAGACCCAAGTAAGGCTAAAAATGAACTCGGCTGGAATCCAATGACAACAACTTTCCAGCAGCTCGTCGAACTCATGGTCAAGCACGACATGGCAAAGGTCGCAGCTGACAACGCTGCTCAGGATGTCCGCAAGATGAACCTTGCTGAGTTCCTTGAAAAGGGAATCGTAAAATAATATATTCAACTTTCGCATGTGCTCAAGTTTCAGGTTTTTAGGTTGTTAGGTTTGAGGTTTGGTTACCTTTTGACTGAATGAGGGTAATCTCTACCTTATAACCTTAAGCCCTTAAAACCTTATAACCTATCAAGTTGGAGCTTGCGAAACTTGAATAATATACAAATAATGTGTGACAGAATTTCTGCCACACATATATTCATTGTCAACAAAGCACTTTAGGGCTCCACGATCTTCCCGCCCCAGAGTTTCTCCAGAAACTTCTTGGCAGGCCAGATTTCGACATCATTGAGCATTCTTGGTTTATCGTCAAGTGACACTACAATCAGTCGGCAGCCAGGATGTTCCTCTTTGAAAGCCTTCAATCCCTTCAGGTGCGAAGAATTCACTTGTTGCGAAGATTTTATTTCTATTGCGACTTCAGCATCCCCTAACACAGCATCCACCTCATAGGCGTTGTTTTGTGTATGCCAGAAAGACAATTCCTTCCTTGTCCCTGAATAGCCAGCCCAAGCTTTCAACTCTTGCATGATTAGATGCTCAAAGGCATGGCCATACTCCACAGTTCCTCTTTGTAGGTTGACTCTGTGGAGCAGGAAATTGACGACACCGACATCAAAGAAATAAAACTTAGGCGACACTTGTACTCTTCTTTTGATGACCTTTGTATAGGCTGGTAAATAAAAGCCAACCAAAGTCTCTTCCAAGATGGAAAAATATTCCTTTATCGTCTTAGAAGATACACCGCATTCGCAGGCAATCTTCGTGTAGTTCACCATTTCCGAGTCGCTCAACGCAGCCACTTCAAGAAACCTAGTGAATGAATCCAGGTTCCGAACCAAAGCCTCCGAGATAATTTCTTGTTGCAGATAGTCTCCAATATAGGCTTGAAGACGTTTCTCTGGATTTTCAATCAGATAATGCCTTGGAAGCAGACCATTGCGCACAGCTTTGTCAATATCAAAATCAGGTATTTCAGCACTCACCAAAGGATTCAGCACCTTCCTTAGTGCTCTGCCACCCAGCAGATTCGCACCAACGCGTTTTAGTTTCCTTGCACTCGAACCGCATAAGATAAAGTGCAGTCCCTTGTTAACGATAAGCCAATGCACCTCATCCAGTAAAGCAGGAATCTTCTGTACCTCATCAATGATTACAATTTCGCCCTCATCCATCATCATGCATTCGTCACGAAGCAGAGAAGGCTTTAGTTTGTACTTCATATACACATCTGATTTCAACAGATCGTAGTATGGCACATTTGGGAACATTGCTTGAAGCAGAGTGCTCTTGCCAGTCTGTCTTGGTCCCCATAGGAAGAGGCTATCCTCCTGAATGTCTTGTAAAGAGAGAATTCTATTCAACATGGATGTGATAAGTATTTTTCGTACTGCAAAGGTAAGAGCAAAAAATGTTTTTATCAAACAAACGAATGAAAATCTGAAGTTCTACTTCAAAATTTATCGCAAAATCTAAAGTAGAACTCCAAAAATACATTCTAAATGTTCACTATGTGAGCATCCTCGTGTTTGCTCTCGCCATATATGCAATGAAGCATGCAAAGGAAGTGGATCCGAATGATGAAACATTTTATAGTAAAAACATCGGAATGCGAATTTCATATCAAATGTATCGCATAATCGCTGCTTAGTCTCTTGATAATTAAGAAGATATAAACGAGTAACGGAAAACGAACCGAGAAACGAAGTCACAAAATAGCTACAAAATTTGCAGGTTGCTATAGGGAATGACCTATATGGGATCCTCCAGAGAGGCGTTAGCCCCTTCTGGAACGTGATTTGATAACCTCCCTGAACCATGAAAACGAGAAATAAGGGAACAAGAACCAGTGAAATTTTAACGAAAACCTTGATTTTCGTATTTCAGACCACTCAGTAGTACAGTTATTATGCTGTTTACGCTTATTTGCCGACATAAATTATTTCGCAACCTAATATTTGATATATTTGCTGCAAGGATATAAAATATTACGGAAATGCAAATATGATAAACAGAAATAATTTATTACGATAATGCATTTTGTTGTTATTTGATATTAGAAGTATAAATCGACATTTCAATATTCAGTGCCATTTGAATGTACATAATGACATAGGTTGAAGTTGATTTGATTTCATGAACAAAATACCAAAACAGCGGGATAGATGCTACCGACTCATATTGCAACTTTTCGAACCGGTAAGTCTTGACGGCTGTTTTTAAATTAAAATGATAGAGGTAATTAAGACCGCCATTGAAGGCGTAGTGATAATCGAGCCAAAGATATTTACAGATGCTCGAGGCTATTTTATGGAGTCATTCTCTCTGCGAGAGTTTGAGGAGAAAGTGCGTCCTATCAATTTTGTTCAGGACAACGAGAGCATGTCTTCTTATGGAGTCATGAGAGGCTTGCATTTTCAGAGACCACCATTTACGCAGAGTAAATTGGTACGAGTCATAAAGGGTGCTGTTCTTGATGTCGCCGTTGATATTCGCAAAGGATCTCCCACCTACGGGCAGCATGTAGCAGTTGAACTTACAGAGGATAATCATCGTCAATTTTTCGTACCAAGAGGCTTTGCTCATGGCTTTGCTGTAT
>JAGHVC010000123.1 GCA_018064505.1 Candidatus Minthosoma caballi
AACATGGGCCATCGTCTTGAGGTTTACCTCTCACCTGAGAATGCACAAAAGGTAATTGACATTTCCAAATCATTCAATATTGACGCTCAGATTGTAGGTCACATAGAGGAAGGCCCTAAGTCACTCACAATAAAGTCAGAATTCGGAGAATTCAACTACTAAAAGACCTTTCTACTCTCCCGCCCTTTACTGGGTCAGGAGTTGAACGAATCGTCACTTAACAATATGTAGCATAAGTTTTTATGAATAGCTTATTAGACAAATTAGATGGTCTTGTGGCACGCTTTGAAGAAGTGAGCACTCTCATCACCGACCCAAATGTGATTGCAGACCAAAAGCGATATGTAACCCTCACCAAGGACTACAAGAACCTTGAGGACATTATGAAGGCTCGCACAGAGTACATCAATTGCCTCAAAGGGCTTGAAGAGGCAAAGGAAATGCTGACACTTGAGGATGACCCAGAGATGAAAGAGATGGCTCGTGAGGAGATCGCCATCAACGAAAAGCGTATTCCCGAGCTCGAAGAAGAAATCAAGCTTCTGCTCATTCCTGCTGACCCAGAAGATAGCAAGAATGTTACACTCGAGATTCGCGGTGGCACAGGTGGTGATGAAGCAGCGCTCTTTGCTGGTGACCTTTTCCGCATGTATTCTAAGTATTGCGAGGTGAAAGGCTGGCATTTAACAATCTCTTCTTTTTCCGAAGGAGCAAGTGGCGGATACAAGGAAATCATCTGCAACATCACTGGCGAGAATGTTTATGGAACGATGAAATACGAGTCGGGAGTTCACCGAGTTCAGCGCGTTCCTGCCACAGAAACGCAAGGCCGTGTGCACACTTCCGCATCAACAGTAGCTGTACTTCCTGAGGCTGAGCCATTTGATGTACAAATCAACGAAGGCGAAATCAAGTGGGACACTTTCCGTTCACAAGGTGCAGGCGGTCAAAATGTCAACAAAGTTGAGTCAGGTGTTCGTGCTCGCTACATGTGGAAGAATCCAAACACAGGAGAAACAGAGGAAATCCTCATTGAGTGTACAGAAACCCGTGACCAGCCAAAGAATAAGGAGCGTGCTCTTGCTCGCCTTCGCACATACATCTATGACAAAGAGCATCAGAAGTATATTGACGACATTGCTTCGCGCAGAAAGACACTTGTATCTACAGGCGACCGTTCTGCAAAGATTCGTACTTATAACTATCCGCAGGGAAGAATCACTGACCACCGCATCAACTACACAATCTACAATCTCGCAGCTTTCATGGACGGAGACATCCAGGATTGCATCGACCACCTCATTGTGGCAGAGAATGCTGAGAGACTGAAAGAGGCTGAACTTTAAGAAAATGCATAGCTCATAAATGCATAACTCATAATTAACAAATCATCATGACAAGACAAGAATTAATACAGCAGATAAAGGAGAAGAAGACCTTCCTTTGCGTTGGTCTCGACACTGACCTCAAGAAGATTCCTGAGCACCTTCTCAAAGACGAAGACCCAATCTTCGCTTTCAACAAAGCTATCATCGATGCAACTGCACCATACTGCGTCGCTTACAAGCCAAACCTTGCTTTCTATGAAGCCTTTGGCGTAAAGGGAATTATCTCTTTCGAGAAGACAATCAAGTACTTAAACGACAATTACCCAAAGCACTTCATCATTGCCGACGCTAAGCGTGGTGACATTGGAAACACTTCTGCAATGTATGCTCGCACATTCTTTGAAGAGTATAACCTTGACGCCCTCACCGTTGCTCCTTACATGGGTGAAGACTCTGTTTCTCCGTTCCTCACATACGAAGGCAAGTGGGTTATTCTTCTTGCTCTCACAAGCAACAAGGGTTCATTTGATTTCCAGCAGACAACTGACACTGAAGGCGAGCGCCTTTTCGAAAAAGTGATTAAGCGCAGCCAGCAATGGGGCAACGACGAAAACATGATGTATGTAGTAGGTGCTACTCGCGGAGAGATGTTCAAGGACATCCGCAAGGTTGCTCCAACTCATTTCCTTCTCGTTCCTGGCATTGGAGCACAGGGCGGTTCACTCGAAGATGTTTGCAAATACGGCATGCTGAAGGATGACTGCGGCCTCCTTGTCAATTCAAGCCGTGCTATCATTTACGCAGACAAGACAGAGAACTTTGCAGCTGCAGCAGCGCAGGAAGCAAAGAAAGTGGCTGAGCAGATGGCTGCTTTGCTATAATTTGAAGATAAAAAAGCACTTAAAAGATTGCTAATAAACTTATTCGTCCATCTGTCCAAAATTACACTATATGCTAATTCTGGATGGATGGGCGATTCTTTGTAATGTTACGCCTTGCAACATTTTCACTTTACGCCTTGTATCGACTGTGCGTTATGCTCGGTATCGACTGTGCGATACAAGGCGTAACGCACAAGAGGTAAAAGGCATAAGATTTGAGGGGGAAAAGAGGTAGCTTGCGAAAGCAACAAGGCAAGCTATTCCACATTATTCGACGATGCTTTTCAGACTTTTCTTTTGTCCTTTTCCTTCTGTAAACTTGCCAAACTTAATTGCCGAATTTGGACATTTATGGTAGCATCGCAAACAGCCAGTGCAATTACCTTTCCACCTAACTTTATCGCTAACTTCTATATTTTTCAGAGGACATTGACTTGCACATGCACCACACAATGTGCAAGAATCTGATATATGAAAATACTTATCAGTAACGAGGAATTTATTGAATAGAGGACGAAGAATGTATGTTTTAGTATATGGTAGTGCACCTCTATTTACATCCACCCTTTCTTCTTTATTTTCAATTTGTTGGCAAATGCTTTTCAGTTTCTCGACAGTCTTCGAAACTTTGCCATCAGCCACTTCATCTTTATCTACATCAAAGCCAGGCAGACACACATAAGTGTTTGGCATGAACACGGAAAAAACCGCACTAAGCGGAAGATTTACAGTAGCCAGTTTTTTTCTCAGTATGTTATCAGCATACCCCATGTCATCTCCATGAGTCATTATACAAAAAACATAAGTAACCTTTTTTGATGACAGCAAATTTGCCAATTGATTCTCAATGAATTCTTCCACCACAAAAGGCAAGCCCCATGCATAAACAGGGAACACCAATCCAAGAGTCTCGCCGCAGAATGGCTGAGGCGAAACAATGTCGCAGCACAAATCGTTCAATTTTCCTGCTGCAATCTCTGCCACATAACGGCTGTTTCCTGTCCCTGAGAAAAAATAAATCATACGAATAGTTTTTGCAAATTTAGCGGATTAAATGCTTTGAGCAAGAGAATTTACCACAAAAAGGCAAAAAAAACATAATAGATGTTGTTTCATGTGTCTTTTTTATGTATTTTTGTCTTTGGAAATTAAAAAACTACGCTACACAATGAAAAAAATACTAATAATGATGGCATGTGTGCTGTTGTGCATGCCATCTTTTGCAAAGAAAACCGTTGACCTTTGGCCAGATGGTAAAGAGATTGGCGATTGGTTCAGACAAACAGAAGAAATTGACATTGCTTCATTAGGGAAGCAGTATCGCGTTACTGATTATGGAGTAGTAAATGACGGGAGATTGCATACAGCCGAAATGCAAGCTCTTATCGACAAGGTTGCTGCCGATGGTGGTGGCGTGCTTGTTGTACCAGAGGGGGTGTATATGACAGGAGCATTGTTTTTCAAGCAAGGCGTGCACCTTCACATATACGACGGAGGAATGCTTCTGGGCAGCAACGACCCAAGCGACTACCCTATCGTAAACACAAGAATTGAGGGAGAGAGCTGTAAGTATTTCTCTGCTTTGATAAATGCTGACGGCGTGGATGGTTTCACTATCAGCGGCAAAGGCGCAATCGACGGCAATGGCCTTACATTCTGGAAACACTTCTGGGAAAGAAGAACTTGGAACCCTAAATGCACTAATAAGGACGAACAGAGACCAAGACTGATTTTCGTCTCTAACAGCAAAAATGTACAAATAGACGGCTTGAAGCTTCAGAACTCTGCATTCTGGACCACTCATATATATAATAGTGAGAATGTAAAACTCCTTCGTTTGCACATCTATTCTCCCGCTAAGCCTGTGAAAGCACCAAGCACCGATGCAATAGATCTTGATGTCGTGAAAAATGTGCTTGTAAAGAATTGTTATATGAGTGTGAATGACGACGCCGTCGCTATAAAAGGCGGCAAAGGGCCTTATGCTGATTACTGGCGAAACAAATATGATGGCATTGACATAAACAAATTTCCAGAAATGGTAGGTGATGGAGGCAACGAAAACATCATCATTGAGGACTGCGAATACGGATTCTGTCATGGATGCTTGACACTGGGCAGTGAAAGCGTATATGACCATAACATCATTTTGAGAAGAATCAAAGTCAGCGAAGCAAGCAATCTTCTTTGGCTGAAGATGAGACCTGACACTCCACAGCAATACGAATTTGTGACTGTTGAAGACATCACTGGAAACGGGAAGAACTTCATTCTTGTAGCTCCATGGACACAATTCTATGATCTCAAGGGAAGAGAAAGCGTTCCGATGTCATATTCTGACCATATAACAATGAGAAACATCACTTTCGATTGTGATGTGTTTTTCAATGTGAAACAGCAAGAAGACCAGTATCATTTGAGCAACTTCAACTTTACAAATCTTAACATAACTGCCAAGAATGTTGACTTTCATTCTGAATATGTAGAAAAATTTGACACCAAAGATATTCGATTAGAGAAAAAGCAGTAACTTTGCATAACAAAAAACAGATACAAACATCGTATTGGTATGCAATGGTTATATGATTTAATAACAAATGGCGGAGGCGTAGCTCACACTGTGATACTCTACGCTTTAGTCATTTCTCTTGGAGTCTTTCTTGGCAACAAGATAAAAATCGGAGGAGTGTCGCTTGGAGTGACATGGATCCTTTTCGTCGGAATCCTTGCTGGCGATCTTCTCATGAGAGGCGGTATTGTTGAGAACACAGAAGTTATTAACTTTGTCCAAGATTTCGGCCTTATTCTTTTCGTCTTTAGCATTGGCTTGCAAGTCGGTCCTTCATTCTTCACTTCTTTGAAACAAGGCGGTTTGAAAGCAAACGGAGTTGCTGCTGGCATTGTAGGGCTCAACATTGTCGTAATGCTTGCGCTATACTTTGGATGCAGAAGCTTCATTCCCGCAGCAGACAATCTTCCTATGATGGTGGGTACTCTGTGCGGAGCCGTGACAAACACACCTGGCCTTGGTGCTGCAAATGCGGCATTGGAGCAGATCAATGCAGCAAACCCATCTATATTCAATGGCAATGTTCCTGTCATAGCAAATGGATATGCTTGCGCCTACCCTCTTGGCGTTGTTGGCATCATAGGTTCCATCATCCTTATCAGATACATTTTCAAAGTAAGCTTTCAGAAAGAACTAGAGAACTTCAATAAGAAGAACCAGAACAATGAAGCAGTAAAACCACACCTTATGACTGTTGAGGTTTTCAACCCTGCTATCAACGGAAAGGCAATTCTTCAAGTGAGAGGATTCATTGGCCGTGACTTTGTCGTTTCCCGTTTGCTGCACGAAGGGCATACAATTGTTCCAAATAAAGATACAAATCTATCTATTGGAGATAAACTCTACATTGTATGCGCTGAAGAAGACGCTTCAGCTATTGTCGCGTTCATTGGTCCAGAAACAGAAGTGGATTGGGAGATTCAAGATGTTACAATGGCATCAAAGAAACTCACCGTAACAAAAGATACAATTAACGGTAAGACTCTTGGCAGCTTGCACTCAAGTTCAATGTACGGTGTTAATGTCACCCGTATCTACCGTTCTGGTATTGAGATATTTGCATCGCCAAGCGTCATCCTTCAAGTAGGCGATATACTGACAACGGTGGGACCAGAGGACGCTGTTGAACGATTCGCAAATAAGATTGGAGACCAGAAGCAGCAATTGGATAAGCCAAACTTGCTAACTCTCTTTGTGGGAATTCTTGTGGGTATCGTATTCGGTATGATCCCAATTGCCATACCTGGAATGTCTATGCCTGTAAAGCTTGGACTTGCAGGTGGACCATTGATTATTGCAATCTTGCTCGGAAGATTTGGCTACAAGCTTCACCTTGTTGCCTACACAACAAACTCCGCATCTCTCATGATTCGAGATATTGGACTTGTTCTCTTCCTTGCAAGCGTAGGAATAAAAGCAGGCGGGAACTTCATTGACACAGTGATGAGCGGTGGTGTTCACTATGTATGGATGGGATTCCTAATCACAGTTCTACCGTTGATAATTATGGGTGTGTTTGCACGCATTAAGTGGAAGATGAACTACTTCCTTTTAATGGGTATCATGTCTGGTGCAACAACTGACCCACCAGCACTCGCTTTCTCCACATCAACAGCAAATAATGGCATCCCATCTGTTGGATATTCAACAGTTTATCCATTATCAATGTTCTTGAGAATCATCACTGCTCAAGTCATCATCCTATTGTTATGCAGTTAAACATAGAACAAATAGCAGAACGCTTAGTGCAGTCAGCAGATTTACCTCTGTTGGCTGCATTTGTGCTTGGTTTGCTCGTTGCCATCAACCCTTGTCAATTGGCAATAAATGTAAGTGCATTGACTTACGAATACAAAAATGGCAAGAAATGGATTGAAGGCTTAAGCTATGCTCTTGGAAGAACAATCACATACACAGTATTGGGCTGGGTACTCATGTGCCTTATTGGTGGAGGGCAAAACATTGCTGGACTGCAGCAAATGCTGCAAAAAGCAGAAATTTTCGTGCCCTACATACTTATCGTGTTAGGAGTTTACATGCTTTTCAGAGCATTCCATCATCACCATCACGACGGAGACAACTGCCATAATAGCGGCCAGATTATCAAAAGGAACGGTCCATTAGGGTCCCTATTTCTTGGCATGACTCTTGCATTTGCTTTTTGTCCCGAGAGTGCCATATTCTACTTCGGAATGATGCTTCCTTTAAGCATGAAATGTAGTGTTGGATTCCTTATTCCACTCGTGTTCGGTATTGCAGCTAGCATACCTGTAGTAGTTATTTCATGGATTATGCTTAAAGCAATGAATCAAGCAGAACGCATCAGCAAGCTATTCGAGCATTTCCAGCAATGGATGAATGCCATAACAGGAATTCTATTTATAGCAATGGCCATAATGCTACTCATCAGCGACTAGCCATTGCAATTTAGATAAAAATTGGGTTTTAAACATCTTTTAGGACACTTTGTATTGATAATAGAAAATTTTGTGCTATCTTCGCAAGCAATTTAGCATTCTTGTGTTAAACAAAGACAGCATTCCATAACGAAATGACAGAAGAAGAAAGAAAAGAGCTGCAAGAGGAATACTCAAAGAAAACAGGCGGACAGCTCATTGCAGAACTTGCCAGACTTGTTCTTCTCTTGATTTGGAAGATAATCAAGAAAGGAATTCGAGTTCTGGCTAAATTTCTTTTGTTCATTATTGAGTCTATTCAGGAAGGATGCGAAAAACTGGCTGAATGGTGGAACGCCAAAGACACTCAGGAGAAAGTTGCAGAAATCAAAGCCACATTAAGAAAATGGTGCATCCAGTTCGGCAAATGGTGCGTGATAGCAGCAAAAGCAACAGGAAAAGGTATCAAGATAGGCGCTATTGCCACTTGGCATGGCATTGTCAAAGGAACAAAAGCAACAATTCTTGGCATCATACATCTCAAGCCGACAATCATCAAGATCGGGCAAGCAATAGCTAAAGGCTCCAAGGCTTTTGCGGCATGGACAAAGAGGTGCGGACGAGGGATGAAGCATTCTCATATTCGACGCAAGAGAGCTTATCAGAGATTCAGAAGAAACAAGGGATTCAAAGGCTTGATAATAGATTCTTCCAATGCGGTAAGAAATGGCATAACTATGTTTATGGAAGAGGATCAAGAAGAAGCTGCTCCTGATGCAGTTACAGAAGACGACTTGTTAAAGGAAGAAATTGAAGAAAGAGTTGACGAAGACAACAAAGCACATAAGATAGGTAAAAAGATTTTCTATTCCGCTAAGAACATTGTGGATATAGACTAATATTTGATTCATTTATGAAAAAAGCACTATTAGCACTTGCGCTCATATTTCTCACAGCCATACAGAGCCAAGCCGTTCTCAAGGAGAAAGACTTAGCTCGCACTATGAATGTGCTCTACCTGGAATTGCAGAGCAAGCATGCTCAGCAAAAGGAAAATCTCGCAAAATACGAGCAGATGCGAGAAACGCAGCATAATCAGCTTGTTGACTACATGCAAGAGTGCGAGCAGATTGGCCTCATACTCTATTCACAGAACATCGAGTTCACTTTCGATGTTGCTTATGCATGCCAAGAAGCAACGGACATGCATCGCAAACTGCACGAGAAGGTTATGCCTTACAACAAAATCAAGGTCTTCATAGAAAGAGAGATTGCAAGATACGATAGTCTTATTTATGCGCTAGAGCAATTACCTCCAATCACTGGTGATGCATTATCAAAATACAAAGAGAACGATTCTCTGTTGATGAGCATTGCAAACGACGAAAAAGAAGCTACTCCATTTGTATTGGACAAAGAACATCAAAAAGTAAGAGAGAGCTGTCTTAGGCTTGCGAAGTCATTAAGGGACAACTTGAAGAAGGTGCTTAAAAAGATAGAAAAAGACAGTGCATATTATTCTGCAGTGTCAAAAAATGTTGAGCGTTTGAATAATTATGCCAACGAACGCTACTCAATCCTGCAACGCAGCATCTTTATAGACCGAGGCAACAGCTATTTTGCAATCCTCATGTCCTTGCCAATACAAATATCAAGAACATCAGTCGATTTAAAACAAAAATATCGTACTCTTGGCGCTGCAAGATACTCACAGTGGAGAGGAGGCATTGTAATCTTCTGTTCCGTGTTCATTATTATTTATATCTCAGTTGCAGCAATCATAAGCTATGCTTTGCTAAGATGGTGCCTGCCTAAGAAGCTGAAAGTTAAGTTCTTTGCTGAAAGCTATAAGCACAAGCGGCCTATTGCTATATTATCATTAGCACTAATACTTTTTGCTGTAATCGTTATGATTCTTCGAGCCATAATAATCAAAAACAATTTGATGTTTATGGCATCAGGGGCAATGATTAACTTTGCCTGGATGGCAGAAGCAATCTATGCATCATTGCTAATACGACTCAAAAACGATCAAATCAAAGAAGGAGCAAAGGTATATGCACCATTCATTCTGATGTCGTTGGTGGTTATTTGGTTCCGTATCATATTGATTCCAAATTCATTAGTCAACCTTATCTTCCCACCTATACTTCTCTTTTTCGCAATCTGGCAGCTTGTCACAATCAAGAAGAGCCAAAAGCACATACCAATGAGTGACAAGATTTACAGCTCCATCTCACTTGTTGTCCTTCTTGGCTCATGTGTCTTGTCGTGGATTGGCTACACACTGATGGCTGTGCAGATTATCGTGTGGTGGATGTTCCAGCTCTCTGCAATTGCTACTATCATCTGTTGCTATGACCTCATGGAACTTTACGAAACAAAGGTGCTTGCGAAGCGAATCAAAAATGCTTACGAAAAAGATGTGCTTGCAAAGCGAATCAAAAATGCACATGGAGGTTCCGTTACTGATAAAGATATCGTCTTCCACATGAAAAGAGGAGATTTCATCAAGAAGACATGGGCATACGATTTAATAAACAAAGCAATTGTCCCTGTAGCAGGAGTAGCTTCTATTTTCATAAGTGTATTCCTTGCTGCTGCCGTCTTTGAAATTCGTGACTTATGTGTTGAGTGGTTTACTACAGACATAATCGACTTCCCTGGATACATTAGACTATCATTGCTTAAGGTGTCTGGACTTGCAGCAAGCTTCTTTGTATTTAAATATATAGAATACCTTATTCGCTCTGCTTACTTCGGATATCGCCGTTCTAATACAGAAAAGACTTTCAATGCAACACTGGCAAAGAACATCATTGCTATTGGTGTTTGGGGTACATACTTCATTGCCGCACTCATATTGCTTGATGTGCCAAGAAGCGGAATTGAGTATGCACTGACAGGTCTCACCGCAGGTCTTGGCTTCGCATCGAAAGATTTGCTTGAAAACTTTGTATATGGAATATCCCTTATGACTGGCCGTGTTAGAGTTGGTGACTATGTAGAATGCGACGGCATAACAGGAAAGGTGGAAAGCATTTCATATCAGAGCACTCAGATTATCACCCTGGATGGAAGTGTTGTAGCTTTCCTCAACTCACAGCTTTTCACTAAGAACTTCAAGAATCTCACAAGAAATCATCAGTATGAACTTGTAAAGATTCCTTTTGGAGTTGCATACGGCAGCAATGTTGACGAAGTAAGGAAATACATAATTGATGGTTTCACAAACATCAAAAAGAAAACTGAAGACAACCGTGACATCATTAAACCAAAGCACTCTATCTCGGTAGCATTTTCCGACTTCGGAGACAACAGTGTTGATTTGTTCCTTGTGGCCTGGGTTCTTGTTGATCAAAAGATTCCATTCATAGCTGAAGCAAAAGAGAAAATCTACAATATTCTCAACCAGCACAACATTGAGATTCCATTCCCACAGCGTGATGTTTACATAAGAAGTATTGTCAAAACAGAATAGTTTAAGTACAAAATCAAAAAAAATAGCACTGTTTTAATAAAAAAAACATCTTTTGTAGCTGATAAAACAAAAAAAAGTATTACTTTTGCCTCAAATCAGTGCATAGTGTTGTCTGAAATTGAAAGAAAAGCCATAAATGCATTGAATTATCGTAGTGAAATAACTAAAAAATAAATATAATCTATGGAAGTAAAGAAATCTAAAAAAGCAGATCTCGAAGGTGAGAAAGGCACTGGTCTTCTCATCGGCTACATCATTGCTCTTTCTGCAATGTTTGCTTGCTTCGAGTACACTACTCGAGAGTATGTAGAGACAGATGTTGTTTACGCAACTACATCTTTCGTGTCTGAGGAGGAAGTTGTTCCTATCACTCAGCCAATCTTCACAGCAGCTCCACCTCCACCAGCTGACGCTCCTCAGGTAGCAGAAATCCTCGACATCGTGGACAACAACACCGACATCCAGGAAGAGAAGATTGAGACTTCAGAATCTACTACTGAGGCTATCTCTGGCCCTGTTGCTCAGGTTAGCGGCCCTGTCATGACAGGTCCTCCAGCACCAGTTCAGGAAGAGAGTGACGAAGGTGAAATCTTCGAGGTTGTAGAACAGAACCCAGCATTCCCTGGTGGTGACAAAGCTCTCATGGCTTACCTCACAAAGAACCTCAAGTATCCTGCATCTGCACAGGAGAACGGTATTCAAGGCCGCGTACTTGTACAGTTCGTTGTAAACAAGGACGGTTCTATCGTTGACCCTAAGGTTCTTCGTTCTGTTGACCCAGCACTTGACAAGGAAGCTATGCGTGTAGTATCAGCAATGCCTAAGTGGCAGCCAGGTAAGCAGAGAGGCAAGACAGTTCGTGTAAAGTTCACACTCCCTGTCACATTCCGTCTCCAGTAATATTATTACATAAATCTATGCCGCATAATATTTTTATTGTGCGGCATTTTTTGTTACCAAGATTAGGCTGCAAAAGCACAATAGCAGCAAATCTTTGTTTAACCATCACCACATTATATTAATTAATATA
>JAGHVC010000069.1 GCA_018064505.1 Candidatus Minthosoma caballi
TTTCTTATGAAAAAGATAACATTAAAAGGAACTCTCTTCCTCGCCGCTTCCGCTTTGGCTCTCACTTCTGTTGTGAGCTGCTCGGATTATACGGAGTTTACTGAGAATGAAATCAAACGAGACTTGTACAACAAGCAGTATGACGAAGAGTTTGTAAAGATGTTCGGTGAGCCTGCCGAAGGTCATGATTGGGGCATGAAATTGCTCGATCCTGTAGGTTGTTATGGTGGCACTCTAACAACTCGTGCAACAGAGGACAATGTGAACACATCTCGCAACCAATGGTGTGATCGTGAAACATCAGGTAAGTACAAAACTTATGATGGCGTACTTATAAACACTATTAAAGTGCCAGGGTGGCCAAACTTTGATGGTTTCTATTACGGCAACCGTGGTACAAGTGCGTTTGAAGGCGCTTATAAACATGATCAGATTTTCACAAATGATTATATAAATATACAACCTTGCGGTGATGTTACAGATTACGAGATTAATTATGTGTCAACATGGTTCCGTACTCACAAGAACCCTATTAGTACACCACTTCACCTAACTGACTTCTTTATTCAAAATATCTCGCAAGATAACGATCAGTTGTGGTATAATAATGCTATCGACCTTGGAAAAACTCGAATGGAACAGGGGCTTCCTGGCTATCCAAAAAGCAATCAAATTGGTCCTGATGGAAGGGAGCGTTCTATATGGTGGAATGGCGACAATGCCGACTATGTGAATGATGTTGTCAAACCAAACACAAACGACAGAAAAGATGTTGGAACAGATATTCAAGTTTCACATCAAGATGGTCATCTCAATTCAAACGAGAGGCTGAACTATTCTGTTGATTATCTCCATTTTGGTGCAATGGATCGTGACGCACTTGTTCAAAAGCAGGGTCTTGGCAATGGTTGGACTCATGTTAACAACTTTAATAATAACAACTCTAATTTTGACCCAGAAAAAACAGAAGCCAGAGAATTCCGCGAGATTAAGTTCGTTCACTCTGCAGGTACTGAAGATTTCGCATGTCGTTCATCAATGGACAATACAAACACTTGGATCAACAATTGGGTTCTTGTTCATCTTGAGTGGGAAGAACCAGGTGCTGATGGCGTTGTGCGTCCTCGTGAGGGTTATTATCTCGGCTTCGATTTCTCAGGTAACACAAACGACACAAAGATTGAAGCTGACGGATTCTATAGCAACTGGATTGTAAAGATTTCACCAGCTTACTTTGCGAAAAGCGAAAACACAGGTCGTGTGATGTGTGAGGACTTGGGTGGCAACTTCGACTTCGATTTCAACGATATTGTGTTTGATGTAGCTTACGACGGAAGTAAGAAACAAGCAGTGATTTGTCTTATGGCTTCTGGTGGTACTTTGCCAATCGTTGCAGGTCATGATACAAGATATGAAGCACATTTTATGCTTGGTGAGGAAAATGTGGCAAGACCGGTGAATGTTGATGCACCTTCAGGAACAAAGCGTGAAGTTGCTGTGTATCGTATAGATGCAACTGCTTACATGACTGACAGCAAACTTGACATTTCTAAGATTCCTATTCTTGTTAAATATAGAGGAGAAGATTCATATACAAATACAACTGATCCTGTTACAGAGTATGGTAAAACGGAAATGACAGATCAAGAGTATGAATCACAATATGGAAAACCTAACAAACCACTGACTTATCCAACTGGTAAGCAAATACCTCGTAAGTTTGTTACAGCTATTGGTGTAGATTGGATGAAGGAGTTGAAGTGCATTGACGATGGATATCAGAAGTTCAAGCTATGGGTGAAAACACCTACCTATAGCTATGAAGACTTGGATGTTTCCGATTCTGAGACAGGCCAAGGAACTGGTGGAAAGGTTACATTGTATTGGTATGATGATAGAACACAAGTAGCATCTATTTACAACGGTCCTAAGGATCCAGTCATCAATACTACGAATCCATCTCTTAATCCTGTGCTGTGGCAGAGCTTGAAAACATACAAACTTCTAGATTCTGGTAGCGCTAGTACAGGTAATAGTGTGGCAAATTTTGAAATGAAAAATTTTGCAGTCGATTACATCACTATTGCAAGCTACCCATCAACAGGAGATAACTCAATCATTGATCAAATTAAGAGTAAGGAATTAAGCCAACCCGTGACCTTCGCTTATATTACTAAAGCTCCAGAATCGGTAGGACAGAATGGCGTTCATGCAATGATTTTCCCAATTTGGCTGTTCGAAGAAACGGAAAACAATGAAACGAAGAAAGTGCCATACTTTGTACAGAGAGATGGAACAAAGATAAAAATTACGGAAGACATCCTTAAGGCCTCTGCTTCTTACCGAACAGCAACTTGGCAGTCCAACTTTGTTCGTAGCGGTGTTGGTGGATCAATAACGCCAACAGCTGAACAAATGAAGAATTTAGGTCAGGGTGTAGATGTTGACGAAAAATACACTTTTGTAAGCAAGTATGGTTACACAAAGGGAGACTTGTATGTAACTCCTTCAGGAGAATCAACGCCACGCTATTGCGACTATGTTGCATTCTATGTGCTTGAGGATATTACTGACAACCCATACGCTTCTGCTGTTTGGACAAACGAAGCTGGTACAATGGGTAATGAAGGTATAGTAAAGAAATACGAGTGTTATGTTATCTTCTAATAACTCTGTTAAATAAACTCTCACATAATTATATATCAAGGCGGTTCCTTCGGGTTCCGCCTTTTTTGTTTTTTTCGACAAAGAAATCTCAAAGCTGAACGACAAAGGAATTGAAAATTAAAGGTTTATTTGTTTGTTTAGCTTTGTCGTTCTTTGCTCGGAAAGAAGTCTTGCAACTGTTGCCTTTTGCGTTGAGAAAACGAGCGAGTGGGGATAGGAAGAACCCAAAATAAGGATGATGATGATTGGAAGGGGGAAAGTTTGGTTAAGCTAATTTAATCTCTTGCCTAACCAATTTGCAATGTATTTTATTGTTTCTGGAGCGTCGTCCTCGAATAGAATCTCATGGCGATTGCCGACAATGGAACGCTCTGTCACATCGGTGAAGCCATATTCCCGATACTGATTGGCAATCTTCTTCACGCTTTTTGCTCCTCCCACAGGGTCGTCTGCACCAGATATGACAAGGAGTGGGATAGGGCGCATGTTGCTGAAATTACATTCTTTAGATACAAGAAAGAGGTTCTTGTACATGTGCTCGTATGCTTCGCAAGTGAAGCCAAATCCGCAGAGGGGATCGGCTATGTATTGTCTTACATTCTCTTTATTCTTGCTTAGCCACGCTAACTTGCCATCTTCTTTGAATGCATTTGCAAAAGGCGATGAACATAAGAATGTGAGAAATGCGTCCTTTGTGTGCTTGCCCCTGAGGGCGCCAATCAGAAGAGCTGCATAGTAGCCTGTGCCTGTGAGGAACGCATTGTACCATCCTGAGCCACAGATTATTGCGCCGTCTATCTCGTTGCTGTATTCTGCAAGGTATCTTCGTAGGAAAAAGGAGCCCATTGAGTGGCCGAAGATGAAGAGAGGAAGAGTTCCCCAGCGCTCCTTTGCCACTTTGCTAATGAGGTGAATGTCTTCAATGAGGATGGATGCTCCGTCGTCATTGTCAGTAAAGAATCCTCGTTCCCAACGCCCTGATTGTCCGTGACCTAAATGGTCATGCCCAATCACCGCCCAGCCCATATCTGCAAGTGCAGAGGCGAGGGGAGTGTATCTGCCGATATACTCTTCCATTCCATGCACAAGTTGCAGTATGGCTTTTGGCTTGCCTTGCGGCTCCCAGATGCTGTAGTGAAGTTGCTGGGTTGAGTCGGTGGATTGGATGAACATGGGGGAAGGTGACGATGACGAAAACGATAACGAAGACTAATACTTATACCACTTCTTATAATTCACATTCTCGAAGTTGCCTGCCTTTGTGACATTGGTGTCAACATCTTTGCCGAGAAGGAAACGATCGACGAATGCTTCTACTTCGGGACGCTGGCTATCAGGCAGTTGGCAGTGGCCATGCTTGTCTTGGAACGAGAAGCCCATGCGGTCTTCGATGCCGAATCGTCTCCACACCTCACGAGCAGCCTGGCATGACACATAGCCAGATTCGTCGGCGAGCCACTCATAGTCGGGGTTGCCAAGCACAAGGAGAGCTCGAGGTGCTACGAGGGCGCAGAGTTCGTGGTGGTCGATAGGAAGGCGCTTAACATTCTCTTTCTCAAACTTCTTCATGCTATCCATAAACCAGGAATAGTTGGTGCGGCCAAGTGTCTCAACATTGCCGAGGGTTTCTGAAACACGCCATGCTGCAGCGCCGCCACCGCCTGGCTCTTGAGCAATGGTGAGGGCTATGCGCTCGTCGAGAGCTCCAGAGAAGAGAGCCATCTTTCCTGCAAATGAACAGCCCGAGATGGCAAGATGCTTGGTGTCTATGCGACTCTTTTCGCCAAGTATCTCAAGAGCGTCGATAATGCGGCTCACACCCCAAGGCCAAGCTGAGTAAGAACCTACATGGAGCAAGTCAGGGTAGATTGTGTTGTATGGCTCGTTGCCTCTCACCTGAGTGTGGCTCATTACCTGCGAGAAGTTGTAGCTAATCATAGCTATGTTTCTGCTTTTGAAGATGTCAGCAGGAAGACTTCCGCTGCCAAAGCCAATGCCGATGATGGCTGGGAAAGGTCCTTCGGCATCTTTTGGGTAAGAAATTGTTGCCCTGATTGTGAGCGTCTTGCCGTTGTTGTTCACCTTCACGATGAGCGTGTCGGCATCCATAGAGGCTTCTATCTGGTCTTTTGAGACAGTTGGCTTTTCTCCGATTTCGTAGTACTCGAGCATGTCGATGATCTCATTGCGTCGCTTCTCCCAATCTTTGAATTTCTTCACTTCTCCTTTTCCTTTTGCCCAGCGGAATGGGTTCGGCAGGAGTGATTGTGCTGGAAGCTTGCTGAGTGGCAGCATGGCAGGCTGTGGTGCGCCAGCTCCGGTGTTCTCGTTCTCGTACACCAATGGAATGGGGTTTTGTGCGTGGCTTATTGATGTTGAAATCATTAAGACGGCAGAAAAGAAAATACTCTTGATTCTCATATTCATTATGTTTTTTTTGCAAAGATAGTGTTTGCTTGTTAATATAACTATTTTTTTGTATAAAATTCCGCGAAAAATTTGATTACTATAAAATAATTCATACCTTTGTCATTTATACTAAATGTAGAAAAATAGTTCTTCTTCAATTTGAGAACCTGATTAGCGTTTCAGCCAAAATAGAAGAAATGCTAAAGAATCAGTCAAAAAACGATAAGAACGGCAAAAAGAGTCGTAATACCATGTTTTGCAAGTTATATGGAGGAATTGAAGAATGCCAAATCTAAAAAGAAAGAATAATTATATGGAAAAAGTGTCTATACAGATTGAATATCTTGAAGCTGCCAATTATGCTTTGATACATAATAATATCCCTGTTTGTCAGCTTTTTAAAATAACGAATGAAACGACAGACATACTGCAGAATGTGCGTGTGGTGTGCAGTGGTGAGTTCGTGAAAGAAAGCAGCAGCGAGATTCTTGCGCAGATAGCTTCTAAAGAAACAATAAGGCTAACTACGCTTGAGATTGCCTTGATTCCTGAAAAGGTTTTGGCATTGACAGAAAGAATGACAACTTTCTTCAAGATTGATGTTTATGCCAATGACGAAATTGTGTGCAGCCAAGATAGGAAATTAGACATCATGCCATACGACCAATGGCTTGGCACTTCTATTTTCCCTCAAACATTGGCATCGTTTGTGACGCCAAATCATCCTCTCATAAATGAGGTGATAATTAAGGCGGCTTCAATTCTGAAGGAACTGACGGGCTCTTCTTCTTTTGCTGAATATCAGACAGGAAACACTAATGATGTGCGTGCGCAGATTGCTGCTGTTTTTGGCGCTTTGCATGAGATTGGGCTGGTGTATCGTGCCCTGCCTGCAAGTTTTGAAACATTAGGACAGAGGGTGACTCTGCCAAACCAGGTGCTGGAGACAAAGCTTGGCAATTGCATCGAGCTGTCAATTTTGTTTGCCTCTGTCCTGGAATGTCTTGGCATTAATTGCGGAATTGTCTTACAGAGAGGTCATGCTTATCTTGCTGCATGGCTTGTTGACGACAGCTGTCCGTACAGCATCTGTGACGATGCTTCTTTCTTGGAAAAGAAATGTTCTAATGGCATTAATGAGATGCTCGTTATAGAATGCACTCATGTGACTCAGGAGGATTCTTCGTTTGACAAAGCTGTGAAGGCTGCAGAAAAGAATCTTTCTGATTACGATCTGTTTAATATGTTCATCGATATTCACAGATGCAGACTTGAGCGTTATTTGCCTTTGCCTCAGAGAATTAACAATAATGGAAAATGGGAGGTCGTAGCAAATGAAGGCATTGACCATGGCGATTGCGTTGTTGATGTGAAGGAGCATGACAGATATGATTTGTCAAAACTAAGGGAGTCAACAAAGGAGTTGACAAAGTTTGACATCTGGGAGCGCAAGCTGTTGGATTTCTCTTTGCGTAACTCATTGCTCAATATGCATATGAGCCGCAAAGCTATTCAGTTCATGTCGTTTGATATTGACCAATTTGAGAATCATCTTGCTGATGGCGAAGAATACTGCATTTTGGCAAAGCCAACTACGGAGGTCAAATTGGATTCTGAAGATAAATTGTTCAATTCAAAGGCATTTGAGGCTCTTCACGGCTTGGTTGCCAATGACATAGAGCATCATCGTCTTCATTCTTATCATGCTGAAGGCGAGACAAAGGACATCTTGAAGAATATCTACCGTTCGGCAAGAAATGCTATAGAAGAGACAGGCGCAAATTCTCTTTTCCTTGCTATCGGAATCCTTAGATGGTATGAAACTCCTCGCAGCGAGACTCCAAGATATGCGCCAATCGTATTAGTGCCTGTTGACCTTGTGTATAAGAAGGGCAGTTATTTCGTGAGAGTTCGTGATGAAGAGACGACTATTAATGTCACGCTTCTGGAATTCTTGCGACAGAACTATGACATAAATGTTAATGGACTTAATCCTATACCAAAAGATGATCATGGCGTTGATGTGTCCTTGATTTTTGCATTGCTCAGAGATGCCTTGAATGACCAAAAGAGATGGAATGTGCAGGAAGAGTGCATTCTGGGCACTTTCTCATTCAGCAAATATCTGATGTGGAACGATGTGCATAACCATCGTGAAATGATCATTCAGAATGATATTGTCAGCAGTCTTGCCGAAGGCCGCCTCACATGGACTCCTACTCCTGTGATTTCCGACCTGAAGGCAATAGACAGCAACCTTGCTCCATCAGAGCTGGCGCTTCCTGTCGCAGTGGATTCTTCTCAGATGGCAGCTGTAATTGAGGGAGGAAAAGGCCATTCGTTCATTCTTTATGGTCCTCCAGGAACAGGTAAGTCGCAGACCATTACCAACCTCATTGCCAATGCTTTGTTCCAGGGCGAACGAGTGCTGTTCGTGGCAGAGAAGATGGCAGCTTTGAGCGTTGTTCAGAGCCGTTTGGCTAAGATTGGTCTTGATCCGTTCTGTCTTGAGATGCATTCAAACAAGGTTGCAAAGCGCCATGTGCTTGACCAGTTGGGCAAAGCTCTCAATGTCACTCACATTGTCTCGCCAGCCGAGTATGAGAATAGGGCACAGAAGATTTTTGAGCAGAGAAAGCAGCTTATAGATTATATTAATGTGCTTCACAATAACGAGTGTCCGGATGCACTCTCGCTTCACGACAGCATTGTGAGATATGAGTCGTTTGACGCTCAGCCAATGGCAGGTTTCTATCTTTCAGAATCTGACGATGCGAAGATGACCGCAATGGCTCTGCTTGATGTTGACGACATGCTCGGCACTAAGCTCGAAACGGTGCTTAAGCTTGTTGCTCATCCTTCTCAGCATCCGCTTCTGGGATTGAGGCTCAATACAGATTCTCTTTCTTCTACTCCTGATCAGCTTTCTGCCAAATTGTTAGAAGCTAAGGAGTATCTTGTGCAATGCTCTGACAAGTATGACGACCTGAAGAGCATTACCGATTTGCGTGAAGAGCTCATGAAGCGCAACACACCTGAGTTGCTCTCGCAAGATGTTAATGCGCTCTACGATGAGTGGTGCAGCATCAAAGCTAAGTGGTTCTTGCCACGCTTCTTCGCTAAGCGCAAGTATGTGGACAAACTGAAGCAATTCAATAAGTATATTGTCTCTGACGAAGTAGATAAGTTGCTTGACAACTTGCTTATCTACAAGAAAAAGCACGATTCTATTGAGAAAATGCGCTCAATATTCAGGGGATTGATTTCGAAGGAGCTTCCTGAAGATGCAATGCCTAAGAGGGATGTGCTTGAAGATGGCATTGCTAAGCTTGGCAGCTGGAGTCAGCACACTGACGGCATGCGCGACTGGGTGCAGTGGTGCAACTATGCCGAGCAGCTTGAGGCAATGGGCTTGAAGTGTGTGGTGACAGCTCTTGAGAAGAATCCATTGAGCGCTCAAGAGGTTCATGATTCATTCCTTAAAGCGCTCTACAAGCACAAGGTGCAGCAGAAGATTGCTGCAGCTCCAATGCTCAAGACATTCGAGGGCATGCTCTTCGATGAGCAGATTAAGACATACAGAAAACTTACAGAAGAGTTCCAGCTTCTCACTCAGAAGGAGCTATATGCTCGTCTTGCGGCTCGCATTCCACGAGTGACAGACAGCATTGACAGCAGCAGCGAGATAGGCCTGCTCAACCGCAACATTTCCAATGGCGGCAGAGGCATGTCTCTGCGCGACCTCCTCGATCAGATTCCAACGCTCATGCCTCGTCTTTGCCCATGCATGCTGATGAGCCCTATGAGCGTGGCTCAGTATTTGGATCTCTCGCAAGATAAGTTTGATCTCGTGGTGTTTGACGAAGCATCTCAGATGCCTACAAGTGAGGCAGTTGGCGCTATTGCTCGCGGCAAGGCACTCATCGTAGTGGGCGACCCTAAGCAGATGCCTCCAACCAGCTTCTTCTCTTCTGCAAATGTTGACGAAGAAGAGGCATCCATCGACGACATGGAGAGCATCCTTGAGGATTGCCGCACTCTCGAGATTCCTTCTCTGCAGCTCAATTGGCACTACCGTTCTCGTCATGAGAGCCTTATTGCTTTCTCGAATAAAGAATACTATGATAGCCAGCTCATCACCTTCCCATCTGTTGACGACAAGAGCACCAAAGTGCGCTATGTGCCTGTGAATGGATGCTACGACAAGGGTGGCAAGCGCTCTAACAAGGCAGAAGCAGAAGCAATTGTCAAGGAGATAGAAAGACGCTTGAGAGACAAGGAGTTGCGTCGCCAGAGCATTGGTGTCATCGCCTTCAGCGTGGCTCAGCAAAACCTCATCGACGATGTGCTTCAGGATTGTCTTGATGCCCACAAGGAACTGCGCGAAGCTGCTGACGAGATGTACGAGCCAATCTTCGTCAAGAATCTTGAGAATGTGCAGGGCGATGAGCGCGATGTGATTCTTTTCTCAATTGGCTATGGCCCTTCAAAAGATGGCACGGTGTCTATGAACTTCGGTCCTCTCAACAATGCCGGAGGTGAGCGCCGCCTGAATGTTGCCGTGAGCCGTTCTCGCTGCGAGATGATAGTATATTCTACTCTCAAGTCGTCGCAAATCGACCTTCGTCGTTCAAAGGCAAAGGGTGTTGAGGGATTGAAGCACTTCCTCGAATATGCTGAAACTCAGTCGCTCATGGAAGAAGAATCAACAAAGTCGGCAAGCACTAAGTCGCTCATTGCAACTAAGATAGCTAAAGCGATAGAAGAAAAGGGCTATGTCACTTCAGTATGTGTAGGCCGTTCTCACTTCAAGGTGGATGTAGCTATAAGCAAGCAAAGCAGCCCAGATGTATATTGCCTTGGCATTCTGCTTGATGGCGAAGGCTACAGAGACACCCAGACAGCTCGCGACCGTGAGATTGTTCAGCCATCAGTGCTGAGTGGTCTCAAGTGGAATGTGATGAGAGTGTGGAGCGTCGATTGGTTCAACAATCCTGACCGCGTGATCTCTCGCATCATCGAAGCAATAGAATCGGGACCAGAGCCAGAGAAGCCAGTTGCAAAGAAACAGGAGTTCGACATCTCTAAGGAGAAAGTTGTTGAGGCTGAGACGCTTGCTCGTGAATATAAGGAATACACCACAAGCACATCAGCTGCTCTTCGCGCTAAAGATGAGACACTTGCAAAGAATATCATCGAGAAGGAACAGCCAATCTCTTTCATGCAGCTCTGCCGCCGCGTGTGTGCTCTTCGCGAACAAGCAAGAGTCACTCCTACCATGCAGCGTGACTTCTCCGAGATTGTGAGAGCAAGCTTCTATTCCGAGCCCGATCGCAAGGGGCAGGTAGTTTGGCTCAATCGTGAGGCAAGCATTGGCTATCAGTGGTATAGACCAAACTCAGCTCGCGATGTTGTTGATATACCGATGGTTGAGATCAAGAATGTGGTGCTTGAGGCTATCAATGAGCAGTTCGCCATTGCCACCGACAATCTCTCTCTCGTTGCAGCAAAGAAGCTCGGCTTCACTCGTCGCGGTGCAAATGTCGATACCGCTCTCACAGAGGCAATTGCTCAGCTCAAAGCCGAAGGCAGGGTAGAGGAAACCGACGGAAAGCTGAAACTCATTTCGTAGCGAATATAAGTAGGTGATCATAATTATTTTCATAATAGCTGTGCTATATTTGGAAGCAGATTTTGTTTTTAGTTTGAAGGAGTGTAGCGGGCTACATGACTGAAAATAAAAGCAAAAGATGCGTCAAAGAGAGTACAGATATTACGAAAAGCACCTACTAAAACATTATTAAAATAATTTTGATTACCTACTTATATAAAGTAATGTGTAG
>JAGHVC010000129.1 GCA_018064505.1 Candidatus Minthosoma caballi
TTTCTTATGAAAAAGATAACATTAAAAGGAACTCTCTTCCTCGCCGCTTCCGCTTTGGCTCTCACTTCTGTTGTGAGCTGCTCGGATTATACGGAGTTTACAGAAGGAGAGATTAAGCAAGACTTGTACAACAAGAAGTACGATGAGGCATTCATCCAACAATTTGGCCAGCCAGACCCTAATCATGATTGGGGCATGGATGAGCATGTAGGCTATATTGAGGCTTTTTCTGGTCTCAGCACTCGCGCAGCCGGCCATGTTAATCCAGAACGCAATATGTGGACTAAATACCACGAAGGAACTGGTAAACCTGCAGGTGCTTCAAGTACCAATTATACAGAGACATTCCCAACTTACAATAACGCACCCAAAAATGCTGTCCCTAAGCATTATTATGACACCGATGCTCTTGGACATAATATTGAGATTCCAGGTTGGCCACATCTTAACGGTTTGTATTACACAGCAAATGGTAATGTTCTTGGCGAAGCAAAAACCGATGTGAATTCTGGCGAACTTCCTGCAGGCGATGTAACACCATACGAGATTCAGTATGTATCATGGTGGTTCCGTACACACAAGATAACCAACCCTCAGGATTATCGTGCACCTCTCCACCTTTCTGACTTCTTTATTCAGAATGTATCGAGCGATAATGACCAGTTCTATTATAATGCGGATGCTGATAAGCCTTATGAAACAGGATGGATGAATACTGGTAACAACGGTCCAAATCTTGTATCTTTAGACGATGTGAGAACAGCAGAAAACACAAATAATAAAAAAGCAGTAAATGGCGATCCGTACACTACCAATCTCACCGAGCCTATAAATTATAGCCTCGACGAACTCGGTTTCCAGTCAATTGATGGCGATTGGACTCATGTAAACAACTTCAATGCAGGAAACTCAAACAAGGATCCTGAGAATAACAAGAGCAACCCTAATCGAATGATTATGTATGTCACTTCTTCAGGTACAGAGAATTTCCGTTGCCACCCTTCATGGGGTACAAACTCTGATACATATTGGATTGACAGCTGGGTTCTTGTACACCTTTCTTGGAATGAGACTGTAAAAGACCCAAAAAGTCCTTATCCACAAGGCACAGTTATTCCACGTGATGGCTACTACCTTGCTTTCGATTTTCAGGCAAATAAAGGAACAGAAGTTGTTCGACAGGACGGCTACTACAGCAACTGGATTATCAAGATTACTCCAGGTCACTTCACTCCAACAGGTAAGTCAAAGAGAATCTTCTGCGAAGACCTTGGTGGCTCATTCGACTGGGACTTCAATGATGCAGTAATTGATGTTGCGTTCGAGAAAAAGAGTAATACAGAGTTTATTCCTATCATTAATGTTCAGGCTGCTGGTGGTACTATGCCTATCTTTGTTGAAAAACAAAATGAGAAATATGAGTTGCATAGAATGTTGGGCAAGAAAGATTCTGAAACTAATTATGTCCCAACAAATGTAGGTACAGGTCGAAATCATACCATTGCTACTTATCGTGGTAACAGTGTTTCTGAAGACAAGGCTGGAAAGATTCATATTTTTGTTAATAATACAAAAAACAACCTTAACTACCAAATTGCAGGATCTGATAAAACTGGTGATGTGGACGCAAATGGCAACACAACATCTGTGGAAACAAGTGGTGGAACTTCTACCCTCAATAGTTCTACTCATACCAATAAGACAGTAGCGCCAAGTTCATTCTGTGCTCCTACATCAGTAAAGTGGACAACAGAACTGAATAGTATAGAGTTGGCATATGAGAAATTCCCTCTTTGGGTAGCTGATCGAAGCGAACTCAATTGGTACAATACAGTTAGCCCTAACGCTCCATTGGTTGTTGCTGATAACACACAACTTAACGATGGTCCAACAGGTGGCGGACGCGAAGAGAATATAAGCTGGGATGCACTTACGCCAGATGCGACAGAGGCATCTCGAACAACTGCTTATAGCGCTCATGCTGATAGTTATTTGCGAATTGAGGGTTATAGTTCTGCAGCTGATGGTCAGAATTCAATCTTCAGCAGATTGGATGAAATGGGCGCAGAGGATCGTGTGACATTTGTTGCAGTATTGTCTTCTTCCACAGAATTCAACCAAGATTCTTATACCCAGAATGGTCAGTCAGTTACTGTAACTCCGGGTACACCACTTCAAGGTATTTTGGTGCCTGCTGATATTGATGCTTCTGGTAACATGTCTTATAAGGGAACTCAATTTACCACTAGTACTTTCTCAAGATTTGTTAATGCGAATTATGTACCAGGCAATACTGAATTTGGAACAGGAAACAAGACTTACACTCTTGAATTCGGTTTCAGAAAGTCAGAACTTCTCAAGATGGCAAAGGATGCAGTAGGAAACGACACTGGTAAGGATATTTATCACGAATATGTCCTCCTCTTCCTCAAGATTGGACAAAGTGGAGGTGTAACACCAGTGTATTTTAGTCTTACTGATAATGCAACTTACACTGTTAGTGATAATAAGCTCACAACCGAAATTCACGGTGTAACTATCCATAAGTGGTATGTTCACTATTAATCAAATCCCTACATAATTATATATCAAGGCGGTTCCTTCGGGTTCCGCCTTTTTTGTTGTTTCTTTCGACAAAGAAATCTCGACACGCTCTGTTCTTTTTCTCTAATTCCCACATTCTCACTTTTGTAGTGTAAAATTTGGAAGTATGGGGGAAATGGATTAACTTTGCAAAGACAAAATATATATTCTATGGCAAAACCGATAAAGGAAACACCGATTTTGTTCGGAAACGAAGCAAGGCAATTTGAAATTCAAATGCAGAATCCAACAAAGGTGTCAGCAGAAAAAAAAGAGAGGATGACTCGAGACTATGAGTTTCTTCGTAGTCGTTGCGTGAATTGCTCGTTCTAAACTCACAATGCAAGTTTGATGAACAAAGAAAGTATACGATTGCGACGACTCAACGAAACAGATGTTGTCGAGGGCTTTGATTGTGGTGATGAAGACTTGAATGACAACAAAGCCGGATGTCGTTTTATCACGGTGGACGCCTATGCTAGTGCTATTCCTTTCTACTTGAATTATGGCTTTTCTCCCCTGTCTAAGCAAGATGAAGATTCGGAAACGAGATTATTATATTTTGATTTGGAAAAGATTTGAGCATTATATTCATGAATGTACAAGGGTACCCTGTTCCAACAAAACTCCCACATTATTATATATTAAGGCGTTCCTTCGGGTTCCGCCTTTTTTTCTTTTCCGACAAATAAATCTTAAAACAAAAGAAAACAGCAACAATTCATCAAGTTAGAGAACTTGCGAAAGTTGAATAGTTCAAGAATAATGAACACAGATTCTTCTACAACATCAATACCTTTCTTTTAAACTTTTTATATTATATGTGGTCATAAAGATGATGACAGATTTGGGCAATTTATCTATAACCAAATAATAACCTTTATGAAACATCTATTTATTGTTTTATTAGCAATGCTCTCGGCGTGCACATTGCAAGCACAGCCGGGAGGAAGAAACAGAGGGGTGAGGGTCGCTTCACCTGTAGTTAATGCAGACAATACTGTAACTTTCAACTATCGCAATGACAATGCAAAGCAAGTAATGGTGGATGTGCAGTTTGCTGGGCGCCATGAGATGAAAAAGAACGAGAATGGCGTGTGGACAATCACACTTGGCCCTGCGGCTCCCGATATTTATCCTTACTGCTTCGTTGTGGATGGCAACAGCGTGATGGATCCTCTCAACACAGAGTGGTTCCCTAATGAGGGGTTCAAGAATAGCCTTCTCGACATTCGCGGCAAAAAAGACGCTCCTCTCATCCATGCGATGAAGGATGTTCCACACGGAGCTGTGGAGTATCGCAACTACTACTCTAAGACTCTTGGCGTGTATGGCAATGCCATCGTTTACACTCCCCCATTCTACGACAAGAACCCAAACAAGAAATATCCTGTGATGTACCTCATCAGCGGTACAACAGACACAGAGGAAGTGTATTTCAAAGTGGGACGCATGAACAACATTCTCGATAACCTCATTGCAGAAGGTGCTGCAAAGGAAATGATAGTTGTGCTTCCTTACGGCAACCCATCCAAGTATTTCCCTGCTGGAGCGGCAAGCAACCCTTTCCAGTTCGATTCTTTCGGAAAGGATTTCATTGAAGACCTCATGCCATTCGTGGAATCTAACTACCGTACTATCAACGATCGCAACAGCCGCGCCATTGGCGGTTTCTCGCGCGGTGGCAATCAGGGCCTTTCAATCGGATTGACAAATCTTGACAAGTTCTCGTGGCTCTGTTCATACAGCTCTTTCACTTCTATGACTTTGCCTAATGTGTATGACAACGCAAAGGAAACAAACAGCAAGATTCACCTCTTCTGGCTTGGAGTAGGCACTGACGATTTCCTCTACGGCAATGCTAAAGAATACATGGATTTCCTCGATGCAAAGGGCATTCGTAACCGCAAGGAGTTCACCACAGACAAGTTTGGCCACACATGGATGAATGCCAAGTACTTCCTTGACAAGTCATTGCGCCTTCTCTTCCAAGAGAATGACCCATACGCAGGATACAAGGAGAATGTGCCAAGCGCCAGCGCAAATGCTGCCAAAGACGAAAAGAAAGACGAGCAGCGACTCACTCCAGAGGTGATGAAGCGACTCTTCCCTGCCGGAGTTGTTTCGCCAGAATATAATGAAGATGGAAGCGTGACTTTCCGATTCCGCGATGCCAACGCACAAAAGGTTGAGCTCGACTGCCAGATGCTTGCAGAAAAGCAAGCAATGACTCGCAACGAAGAGGGTGTATGGAGCATTACCATAACACCAAAACAACCAGACATCTACCCTTATTGCTTCGTTGTGGATGGCACTCAGATTGCTGACCCACAGAACATGTTCATCTTCCCTAATGAAGGATTCAAATACAGCCTTGCTGATGTTCGCGCAAGCCAGCCAACAGTGCAGGACATTCAAGATGTGCCACATGGCAAGGTGTCATACCGTTTCTATCAGTCAAAAGAGTTTGGTTTCCCTCGTCCAATGTGTGTTTACACTCCTGCTGGATACGCCCCTGCGGGCAAAGAGAAGCTGCCAGTGCTCTATCTTATCCACGGAATGACAGACACTTACGAGACATGGTTCAAGGTAGGACGACTCAACAACATCATGGACAATCTCATTGCTGCTGGCAAGGCAAAGCGCATGATTGTGGTGATGCCATACGCAAATCCTAACCCAGAGCGCGAGCTGCGTGGCGAGCAGACAAACATGAATGTGACAGACACAAAGCCGTTTGTCAATGAGATGATGAATGAGATTGTTCCTTTCATCGAGTCAAACTACAATGTCAAGACTGATGCTGCAAATCGCGCCATTGCAGGCTTCTCTCTTGGCGGACGCCAGACAATGGCAGTAGGCCTTGCCAATCCGTCTAAGTTCAACTATGTATGTGCATTTGCTCCTGCAATCTTCGGCGAGGAATACAAGTCAAACTTCACTAACGGCACTTATGCTCCAATGTCTGAAGTGAAAAAGAATCTCCGTCTTTTCTGGCTCGGCACAGGTAAGGACGATTTCTTAATCGAGGCATCGCGCAACCTCCATTCTTACCTCGACCAGGAAGGCCTCAACCACACATTCTACAATCCAGAAGGAGGTCACACATGGATGAATTGCCGCGACTACATTGAACTTGTCGCTCAGAAACTTTTCTAATATCTGATCTTGAGATAAAAAAACAGCAAGGAGCACCCTCAAGCGCTCCTTGCTGTTTTTATGTGTTATCTTTATTTCATCATCAAATCGCCATTTCTTTCAGCACAGAAATGAGTCGGCTATCCACTGACTTATCACTACGAATAGCATCCTTGAAAGGCACATACACAATTTCGTTGTTGCGAATGCCAATCATCACATTGCGTTGATCGTCGAGGATTGCATCAATAGCACCGGCACCGAGACGAGAAGCAAGGATGCGGTCGCGTGCGGATGGAGAACCGCCACGCTGCAAATGGCCAAGAATACTGACACGCACATCATACTCAGGATACTCATGCTTCACGCGTTCAGCATAGTACATGGCACCACACTTAGGACTCTCGCTCACGATTACGATGCTTGAATTCTTCGATTTACGGATACCATGTCCGATGAATTCCTTGAGCTGGTCCTCATTGATGAGTTCCTCAGGAATGATTGCAGCCTCTGCACCACATGCAATTGCGCTGTTGAGAGCAAGGAAGCCTGCATCACGCCCCATCACCTCTACAAAGAAAATGCGTTCGTGAGAGTTGGCCGTGTCCTTAATCTTATCCACACAATCCATGATGGTGTTGAGCGTCGTATCATATCCGATTGTGAAATCTGTTCCGTAAAGGTCGTTGTCGATAGTGCCAGGCAATCCAATGCAAGGCACATCAAACTCTTTTGCAAAAATGCGAGCACCAGTGAGCGAGCCATTGCCGCCAATCACTACAAGAGCGTCAATGCCTTCTGCCACCATATTATCATAAGCTTGCTTTCTGCCCTCTTCTGTCATGAACCCCTTGCTACGAGCACTGCGCAGTATTGTACCGCCACGAGAGATAAGGTTGCTCACGCTCTCAGTTGTGAATGGCTTTATCTCTCTGTTGATCAAGCCATCATATCCACGATAAATGCCTTTCACAGAGAAACCCTTTGCAATAGCCGAGCGTGTCACTGCGCGGATTGCTGCGTTCATTCCAGGCGAGTCACCGCCGCTGGTCAGAACTCCTATGCACTTAATTTCTGCCATAATCCTTTTACCTATA